>DYEN01000277.1 GCA_020725705.1 Anaerolinea sp. | reverse complement strand
TTCGGCGACCCGGAGACGCAGGCGGTTCTGCCCCTGCTGGAATCGGATTTGCTGGAGATTGCGCTGGCCTGCGCCGAGGGGCGGCTCCAGGAGGTCAAGGTCCGCTGGAAAGACGGCGCGGCCGTTTGTGTGGTGCTGGCCTCAAGGGGCTACCCATCCGCGCCCGAGATCGGCAAACCGGTGCACGGCCTGGATGCCTTGCCCCCCGACGTGTTTTGTTTCCACGCCGGGACAAGAATCGTGGATGGACGGCTCGTTACCGCCGGCGGGCGCGTGTTGGGGGTCACCGGACGAGGCGGGTCGCTGGCCGAAGCCGTCCAATCGGCGTACGACGCAGTCGCGTCGATTCGTTTTGAAGGAATGCACTATCGCAAGGATATTGCTCATCAAGCGTTGCCCGCCGCGCGGCGGACGGCGGGACGGAGCGGCGCTTATGCCGCCGCGGGCGTGGATATTGACGCCGGCAACCGCGCCGTCGAACTGATGAAAGATGCCGTCCGCTCCACGTACGGGCCGGAAGTGTTGGCGGGGATCGGCGCCTTTGGCGGGTTGTACGATGCGGCGATGCTCAAGGAGATGAAGTCGCCGGTGCTGGTCGCTTCGACGGACGGGGTCGGCACCAAAGTCAAACTGGCGGCCGCGGTCGGCCGCTATCGTTCGATCGGCCATGACATCGTCAATCACTGCATTGATGACATCCTGGTTCAAGGCGCCCGCCCGCTGTTTTTTCTCGATTATTTTGCCGCCTCGAAACTTGACCCGAACCTGGTCGCCGAAGTGGTCACCGGCGCAGCCGAAGCCTGCCGCGCCGCGGGGATGGCTCTGCTCGGCGGCGAGACGGCCGAGATGCCCGGCGTCTACGCCGAGGGCGAGTTCGATCTGGCCGGGACAATCGTCGGTGTGCTGGAGCGCGCCTCCGCTTTGCCGCGCCCGGGAATCGTTCCCGGCGACGTGCTGGTCGGTCTGCGCTCGTCTGGGCCGCACACCAACGGCTACTCGCTCATCCGCCGCATCTTCGAGAATGTTCCGCTCGATACGGTGTTCCCTGAACTGGGCATCCCCTTGGGCGAGGCGCTGCTGGCGCCGCACCGCTCCTACCTGTCCCTGCTGTGGCCGCTGATTGGCGCTGCGCCGCATCTCAAGGCTCTGGCCCATCTTACCGGCGGCGGCTTTATCGAAAACCTCCCGCGCGTCCTGCCCGAGGGGGTTGCCGCCCTCGTCCGCCGCGGCACCTGGCCGGTTCCTCCCCTCTTTTGCCTGATTCAATCCCTCGGCGCGCTGGATTCGTTCGAGATGCACCGCGTCTTCAACATGGGCATTGGGATGATGGCCGTCGTCGCCAGAGACGGGGTGCGGGCTTTCCAGCAGGCCATTGACGAGGAGACCTATGTGATCGGCGAATTGATTTCCGGAGAACGAACTGTCATTTTGGAATGAAGGAGAATTTTATGCCCGCTGAACTCCCCTTGCGCTATGGTACGAATCCCCACCAGACCCCGGCCCGGGTTTACGTCAGGGACGGCGACCTGCCGATCACCGTCCTGAACGGCTCGCCGGGCTATATTAACTTGCTCGACGCGCTCAACGGCTGGCAGTTGGTGCGCGAACTTCGGGCGGCTCTGAACCTGCCGGCGGCGGCCTCGTTCAAGCATGTCAGCCCGAGCGGCGCGGCGGTGGCCGTGCCTCTGTCCACGGCCCTGCAGAAAGCCTGTTTTGTGGACGACATGGTCCTCTCGCCGCTGGCGACCGCCTATGCCCGCGCCCGCGGCGCCGACCGGATGTCATCTTTCGGCGATTTCGTCGCCCTCTCGGACGTGGTGGATGCCTCGACGGCCGCTCTGCTGGGGCGCGAAGTTTCGGACGGAGTCATTGCCCCGGCTTATGAACCGCAGGCGCTCGAGATCTTGAAAAATAAAAAAGACGGCAAGTACGTCGTGATCCAGATTGACCCGGATTACACGCCCGGCGAACTGGAGAGCCGCGAAGTCTTTGGTCTCACCTTCGAGCAGCGCCGCAACGACCGCGCCGTGACGCCTGAGGATTTCTCGAATGTGGTCACGGCTAACAAAGATTTACCCGAGAACGCCGTGCGCGATATGATCGTGGCCTGGATTACGCTCAAGTACACCCAGTCTAACTCGGTCTGTTATGCTCTGAACGGCCAGGTCATTGGCGTGGGGGCCGGGCAGCAATCGCGCGTCCACTGCACCCGTCTGGCCGGCCTGAAGGCGGACTTGTGGTGGCTGCGTCAGCACCCGGCCGTGCTTGGGCTGAAGTTCCGGCCCGAGGTCAAGCGCCCCGATCGGGACAATGCCATTGACCAGTATCTGCAGCCCGATGTCACTGCTGCCGAAAAAGCCGGCTGGGCAGACGTTTTCGCCGAGATTCCCGAGCCGCTTTCGCCGGCGGAGCGGCGCGCCTGGTTGGACAAACTGACCGGCGTAACGCTCGGTTCGGACGCCTTTTTCCCTTTCCGCGACTCGATTGACCGGGCGACGCTCTCCGGCGTGAAGTATGTCCTTCAGCCTGGCGGCTCGACCCGCGACGAGGAGGTCATCCGCGCCTGTGACGAATACGGCATGGTGATGGTCTTCTCCGGTGTGCGCTTGTTTCACCACTAACTGGCTTATGGGAATCTCTCGTCTTGTTATCCTGATTTCCGGAAACGGCAGCAATCTGCAGGCCATTCTGGATGCCTGCGCCGATGGAACTCTGCCGGCGCGTGTGACCGCCGTCTTCTCTAACCGGCCGGAGGCCTACGGTCTGGAACGGGCGCGGCGGGCCGGCGTCCCGGCGATCGCTTTCCCGAAGCGGGAGGGCGAATCCCGCCAAGAGTACGATGACCGTCTCGCCGAGGCGGTCGCGGCCCATGCTCCGGAGTATGTCATCCTGGCCGGTTGGATGCGTCTGTTGACCATGGCTTTTCTTGGCCGCTTTCCCAACCGGGTGATCAATTTGCATCCGGCCTTGCCCGGCGCCTTTCCCGGCACGCATGCGATCGAGCGCGCCTATGCTGCCTGGACGCGGGGCGAGATTGACCGTTCGGGCGTGATGGTGCATCTCGTCCCCGACGAGGGGGTGGATGCCGGTCCCGTCCTGGGGGTGGAAGAGATTTTCTTCAACCCAGGCGAGACGCTGGAAACGTTTGAGGCGCGGGTTCATGAAGTGGAGCATCGCTTGTTGGTGGACACGCTTAAAGCCGTTCTGGAAAGGAGTTGTTAATGCCTCAAGCCATTCTTTCTGTGTACGACAAGACCGGTCTGCTCGATTTCGCCCGCGGGCTGGCATCTCTGGGGTGGCGTTTGCTCGCCTCTGGCGGCACGGCAAGGCTTTTACGCGAAAGTGGTGTGGAAGTCACCGAGGTGGCGGACTATACTCACTCCCCTGAAATTCTGGGCGGGCGGGTGAAGACCCTGCATCCGGCCATCCATGGCGGCCTGCTGGCGCGTCCGACCGAAGAAGACCGTCAGGAACTCCTCCGCCTTGGCTGGGACTATATTGACCTGGTGGCGGTTAACCTGTACCCTTTCGAGAGCACCATTGCCAGGCCGGGTGTGACCTACGCCGAGGTGATCGAGAATATTGATATCGGCGGCGTGACGCTCATCCGGGCGGCGGCCAAGAACCACGAGCGCGTCACGCTCGTCTGCGATCCGGCGGATTATCCTGCCGTTTTAGCGGAAGCCGCCTCCGGCGGAGTCCGAGCCGAGACCCGCAAGCGGCTGGCCGTTAAAGGCTTCCGCGCGACCGCCCGTTATGATACGGTCATCGCGGAGTATTTGAGCCGAAACTGATGCCGCGGCCTACTTTGGCTCTTTCATCTGTCTGCCCGAACCGCCGCCGCGCAACATCAGGATTTCGGCCAGAATGCTGACGGCGATCTCCTC
>DYEN01000276.1 GCA_020725705.1 Anaerolinea sp. | reverse complement strand
GGTCATTCAGACCGGCGAGGCCGACGCCTACGGCCACAAGAAGCTGGGCGGCATCGGCGCCGTGCTGGGCAGCATGCTGACTGAGATGACCGGCGAGAACATCATCTACCAGCAGCTCGCCTATCTCATGCGCTCGGGTGCGCCGGACTCGCTCGACCTCATGGTCGCGGCCAACTACGCGCAGATGGCGATGAGCCTGGTCGAGCAGGGGCGCTTTGGCCGGATGGTGGCGCTCCAGCGCGGGCTATACACCGACATCAACATCGGCACGATCATGCAGGGCATCAAGCGGGTTAACGTCGCCGAGCTGTACGATGTCGGCCAGTATCGCCCGAAGATCCGTCATGTCTTCGGCATGCCGATGTTCCTGATGTGATCTTTCGCCGAACAATAAGCGGGGTGCATGCCGTCTATGCGCCCCGCTTGTTTTTTCTGTTCTCTACCACCCCTCGCCGTTCTTCGCTGCTTCTAGCCGTTCTTCGCTAGCTTTCGTCCCCGGCAAACGCGCCCTCCGTGATTGTGCTACAATTCGCGCCAGCATCAGACAACCACGAGGAGCATCGGATGGAGTACAAAATCAACGGCACGGTGATGCAATCGCTCGAAATCACGCTCACTCGGGGTGAGGCGATCTACACCGAATCCGGCGGCATGGCGTGGATGAGCGACGGGCTGGAGATGCAGACGGGCAGCCGGGGTGGGCTGGGCAAGGCGCTTGGCCGCATGCTCGCCGGGGAGAGTCTGTTCCTCACCACCTACACCTGCACGGCGCCCCAGGCCACAATCACCTTCACGCCCGAAAGCCCCGGCAAGATCCTGCCCGTCCCGCTGCGTGAAGGGTTCAGCATCATTTGCCAGAAGGACGCCTTCATGTGCGCCGAGACTTCGGTCGATCTCGCGATGCACTTCCGCAAGCGGCTGGGGACCGGCCTGTTCGGCGGCGAAGGGTTCATCCTGCAAAAGCTGACCGGGCCGGGCACGGCTTTTGTCGAGATCGCGGGCGAGGTCCAGATGTACGACCTGCAGCCCGGCCAGCGCCTGCGCATCGACCCCGGCCACATCGCGATGTACGAGCCGACCTGCGACTATGACATCGAGATGGTCAAGGGCATTATGAACTGGATCGGCGGCGGCGAAGGGTTGTTCCTGGCAACCATCACCGGCCCCGGCAAGGTCTGGCTGCAAACCATGCCGCTCAGCAACCTGGCCGCCAAACTGAAGGCGTATTTACCTAAGGGCGGCTAGAGGCGCGCAGAGCAGCGGAGAACGGACAAGAAAAACCAAGAGCAGCTAAAGACAGCTAAAGGCAGCTAAAGGCAGCAAAGAGCAGCGAAGAGCAGCGAAAAAGCGCAGCACAAGGCGGTTTCACTACTTTTGGCCGTTTCTCGCCGTTTTTAGCTGTTTCTAGCTGTTCTTTGCTGTTTCTAGCTGTTCTTTGCTGCTTCTAGCTGTTCTTTGCTGTTTCTAGCTGTTCTTTGCTGTTTCTAGCTGTTCTTTGCTGTTTCTAGCTGTTCTTTGCTGCTTCTAGCCGCTCTTAGCCTGTCGCGCACTTTGCAGGCCGGGCCGTGGGACGAAACTCGGCGCCACGCGTAGGGACGGGCTTGCCCGGCGCGTACGAGATGCGGGGTCAACCGCGCGGTGGGGGGCAGCGGGTGATGCAAACTTCGCCCCTGCGAGAACAGCCAGCCCCGCCGCTCTCCGCCGCTTTTCGCTGTCTTTCGCCGTATTTAGCTGTTTTTGGCTGCCTTTCGCGGTTTTGGGCTGCCTTTCGCTTCCCTCGCTGCTATGATCTGCGTGGCAAATCGTACACCGTAGGAACCCGAGGAACTGCCATGTCTACCCAACCCACCACAGCGGACGCTGTCCGCACAACCCCGCTGCCGCGGCGCTGGCAGATCGCGCTCGATTCGTGCAATTACCCGGACGTGCATCACGCCGACGTGCTGACGCGCTGGCTGGTGATCGCCCGCGCCTGCGTCTTCTCCATGACGATCACATCCGGTCTGATCGGCGTGCTGCTGGCGCTGGAAATGGGCGCTTTCGCCGAGCAGACGCCGGCGCGCGTCATCTACGCGCTGCTGGCGGTGATCGGGCTGGTCGCCGCACATGCCACCAACAACCTGGTCAACGACTGGACCGACGTGCGCCGCGGCGTAGACACCGAGGACTACCCCCGCGCGCAGTATAGCCCGCACCCGGTTCTCGGCGGCCTGACGACACCCGCCCGCCTGCTGCAGGTGGCCCTCGGCCTCACCGTGCTGGACGGGCTGATCATGCTGGTTCTGGCCTGGGCCAGCGGCCCGCTGGTGATTGTCTTTGCGGTGAGCGGGCTGGCGCTCAGCCTGGGCTACACCGTCTTCCTCAAACGCTTCGCGCTGGGCGAGCTGACCGCGTTGATCGTCTGGGGGCCGCTGATGATCGGTGGGACGGTCTACGCCATCGCGGGCGAACTTCCGCGCGAAGCGCTGCTGCAGTCCCTGCCCTACGGCCTGATCGTCGCCTCGGTTCTGATCGGCAAGCACACGGACAAGATCGACAGCGATGCACCGGTCGGGGTGCATTCGGTGCCCGTGCTGCTGGGCACGCAGCGCGCGCTGGCGCTCAACAAGATCACGTTCGTGGCGTTCTATATCCTGATCGTGGCGCTCGTTGCCGGCGGCGTGAGCGGCCCCTGGATTCTGCTGAGCTTCCTGGCGCTGCCCCGGCTGCTCACCGCCTGGAAAGTGTACTCGCGGCCCAAGCCCGCCACCCGTCCGGACGACTGGCCGGTCTGGCCGCTGTGGTACGTCGGCTGGGCAATGTATTTCAACCGCGAAGCCGGCAAATACTTTATTCTGGGGCTGCTACTCAACACGCTGGCGCCGTGGCTGGCAGGGCTGATCTAGCGCCTGTGACGCGCTTTTCGGCCCTCGCCCCCTCTCCCCCGGCCCCTTCTCTCTCGCACACGGGGAAAAGGGGAACATACGCACAGCACCCGCCCCCCTCTCCCGCTTGCGACTGTGTCGCAGGGAGAGGGGCTTGTGAGGGGCAGCTCTCCCCGCGGCGCAGCCGTATATGGGCCGGGAGAGAAGAAAACCGGGGCGGATCATGAGTCCGCCCCGGCAGGCCCGGCGCGCACCGGCCGGAAAAGAGGTGGTGTCGGGCCGGGCGCGCACCGGATGCCACACACGATCAGCCGCTCGGCTCATACGGCGTGCGCGGGGGTCCGTCATACTGCGGGACGTAAAGCTCGCCGAGCTGGCGCGCCCACCACGCCTGGTAGACGGCATTACTGATGTCGAAGATGAAACTGTAGCGCGCGCGACACCGCCGGCACACGGCGACAACCTCGTTCAACCCCTGCCACGCGCGGTTGATCTGGGCGATCACCGCCAGTGTGCCGCCGCACTCGGCGCATGCGCACGCCGCAACGTACTCAAGCTGGCACGCCTGGTCGTGCGCGATGATGTAGCCGTCTTCCGTCCACCAGAATAGCGTGTCGTCGCGGTCCGGATTGTAGTCCGGCGGCAGATCCTTTTCCTCAAGCGCAGGCCGCCCGGCGGCTTCCTCGCGCGGGCGCCACTTCCGGAACGCCATGCTGCCCCTTTCCCCCGGCTGCTAGGTTTCGGCGGCTCCCTCCTCGCCGATCGCATCGATCACACGCGCATTCAGCACGCGCACCAGGTCTTCGACCTTGACCTTCACGTTTACCCCGCGCTCGCCGGCGTTCACCAGGATCGCGTCGAACTGCTCGGCGCTCTTGTCCAGATAGACGCCCCACCGTTTGTGGGTCAGCGCCAGGGCGCCGATCCCGCCCTTCTTCAGGCCGGTCGCGGCTTCGGCGCCGCGCTGAGTGGGCATGGTCGCTTTCTTCTCGCCGATAGCGCGCGCGAACTTCTTCAAATCGAGCGTGCGCCCGGCCGGGATCATCACCAGCGCGTGATCGCCCTTGCCGACCTGCACGACCAGTGTCTTGAACACCTGCTCGACCGGCTGGCCCATCGCTTCTGCCGCGTGGACGCCGTCTTGAATGGACGGGTCGTAGGTGAAGGTTTCGTAGGCCACACCCTGCGCCTCCAGAAAGCGCATCGAGTTCAGCTTCCTCTGCTCAGCCATCGTGAATTCCATCCTGTTCGATACGGCAAACCGGCGCACTTTTGCCTGAGAATCCCGGCGACGGCGCGCTGTATCATTCGTCGTCGCGCACGCCCTCGCCCAGATACCCGATCACGTTGCCCTGCAAATCGATCACGGCGTGACCGTCCAGCAGCCACCGCCGCGTATCGTGCAGGTCGTAGACCACGCCCTCGCGCACTGAGCCGGTCGGATTCCCTTCCAGATCGTACACGCGATCCCCTTCGAGATAACCCAACGGTTCTCCGTTGCGGTCATAGATACCTTGTCGTGCCATCCCTCTGCTCCCTTCCAGCCAGATCAGGCCCCACAGGTACGCTTCAGTCGGGCAATAGAACAGGACCGGCCCGGTCGATGCGGTGGCGCTTCCCCGGCAACTCTCGCGCCGGACAACCTACCTGTATTATAGAGACTCTTCAGCTCCTCAAACACCCGACCCATCCGACACCCGGATCGGGCCGGCCTGCGGCAGGTCAGCTATCCTCTTCCCCGGTTTCAGCCTCGCGCGTCGGGTTGCCATAGGTGGGCCGGTTCTGCTTCTGAAGAACTTCCCAGTCCTGGCCGCGATACGCTCGCAGCGTAAACGCGATCTGCTCGTCGAAAGCGGCGGGACTGCGTGAAAAGATCAGCGGGCGCAGCGTAACCTCCCACCCCTGCAGCGCGGTTGAATTCAGCAGCGCCTGACGTTCCTCCGGCGTCTCGGTAAAGAAGATGGCGATGCCGCCCGGCGGCCGGCCGATGAAGTGGTCATGAAACAGCACCAGCGGCAGCGCCGGGTCGAGAATATAGTCGTTGAACACATGATTGGCGTCGGCAGGCGACATACCCGCCGGCGCCAACGCGTAAACCAGAATACAGCGCGGCTGCCGGAGACGGTCGAGCGTCATGACGACCTCCTTATGCAACGATGGTGTGCTGTCATTCCGGTCTAGTTATAGCATTACGGCTCTCACGCCTGATGGTATGCCGGCAAGCCGTTCAATCTAGTCACGCACCCGCGCGCTGCACCTCGACCGCCAGCGGGATCGTGAAGTGGAAGGTTGTGCCTTCGTCCAGCTTGCTCTCGACCCACACGCGCCCGCCGTGCTGCTCGACCAGCCCGCGCGTGATCGCCAGCCCCAGGCCCGTCCCCGGCTGCTCGCGGGTGCGCGGATCCTCGCTGCGGAAGTAGGGCACGAAAAGCTGCGCCAGGTCTTCTTCGCTCATGCCGATGCCCGTATCGCTCACCGTGCAGTGCACCACCTGGGGCGCGCCCTGCGAGTCCCACACGTTGCGCGCCACTTCCGCCCGGATCGCGATCGTCCCGCCCTCGCCGGTGTACTTGTTCGCGTTGGATACGAAATTGGTCATGATCTGGATCAGACGGTTGAAGTCCGCCCAGACCGGCGGCAGGTCGTCCGGCACCTCGACGACGAGCGTTTGCCCCTTCTCCTCGATCAGGCGCTGCTGGGCGCGCAGCGTCTCCGCCAGCGCCTCGCGCAGATCGACCGCTGTCAACTCCAGGCGCAGGTTGTTGGTCTGCTGCTTGGTCAGGTCGTTGAGGTCGCTGACCAATGTCTCCATGCGGATAACGTTGTTGAAGATCGTCCTGAGGAAATCCGCCTGCTGCTCGTTCACCGGGCCGACCACGCCCTTCAGCAGCAGATCGGTGTAGCCACGCATGCTGGTCATCGGGTTCTTCAGCTCGTGCGCCACGATGCTGACAAACTCGCTGCGCGCTTCGTTGGCGCGGGTCAGTTCCTGGAACAGGCGCGCGTTGACAATGGCCGGGCTGGCGTGCTCCGCCAGACGCGAGACAAAGTCCAGATCGAGCAGGTCCAGAACGCCTTCTTCGGCGCTTTCGAGGATGATCACGCCGATCACCTGGTTGGCGCTGAACAGCGGGACGGTTAGCTGGGCCACGCAGCCGGGCAGCGTCTCCTCGTAGGCCGGATCGAGCGACACGTCGGTAACCAGCGAGGGCTGGCCGGACCGGATCCCGCGCCCGATTGCGCCGCGGTCGGCGGGATAGGTTGAGCCGGGGGGCTGCCCAAAGGGGCTGTCCGGCTCGTAGCCGTACGAGGCGACAAGCTGAAGCTCGTTGCGCTCGCGGTCCAGAATAAACAGCGCGCCCGCCGAGGCCCCGCTCTTGCGCAGCGCCCAGTCCATCGTGATGTCAACGACGTTATTGAGGTTGAGCGTGCGGTTCAGTTCCTGGTCGATGCGCTGCATGGTGTCCAATTCCTGCACGCGCAGCGCGAGCTGCTGGTCGGTCATGTCGAACAGGCGCGCGTTCTCGATGGCGATCGCGGCCTGCCCGGCGAAAGTCGCCAACAAATCAGCGTCTTCCTGCACGAAGATGCTGCCGTCGAGCTTGTTGATGGTCTGCAACACGCCGATGGCGCGGCCCTGCGCCAGCAGCGGCACCGAGAGGATCGCGTGCGACTCGAACCCATCGCCGCCCGCCTCGCCCTCGCTGGCGAGCAGATCGCCGTACCAGCGCGAGTCGCGGCTGGGGTCGTTGACGATGATCGGCGCGCCGCGCTGGACCGTCGCGCCTGCCAGCCCCGTTCCTGCCGGGATGCGCCGCCCGACCAGTTCGGCGCTGCCACCAACCACCACGCGAAACTCCAGGTCGCCGGTATCCTCGTCCACCAAGAGCAGGCTACCCGCCTCGGCACCCAGGATCTGCACCGCGTTTTCGGTGATCAGCTGCAACAGGCGGTCGACATTCCCCAGCTCGGACGCCAGCCGGGTTGCGATCTCGTTGATCGCGCTAAGCTGGCGAGCACGCTGCTGCGTCTTGTTGAACAACTGGAACTTATCGATGGCGCTCGCCGCCAGGTTGGCGATGTCCCAGAACAAGCTTTGCTGCTCGTCGGTGAAGGTGACGCCCGGCTCGCTGGTCGCAGCCACCATCACGCCCAGCACGCCGCCGCCGGTGTCCGCCAGCAGCGGCACGCCCATCCAGGCTTTGAGGTGCGGGTTTTCCACCTGCCCGCGCGGGTCCCGCTGCAAAGACTCGCGCACATAGTCGTCGGTGCGCAGCGTTTGCTGTGTGCGGGCGATCTCGCTGACGAGATCCAGCCCCATGCGCCAGCGTTTGCCCTCTCGCGAGGGGTCGCGCTCGTCACCGTCGTTATAAAAGACGTAGGTCAGCTCGTCGGTGGTGGGGTTGCGCAGCGCGATCGTGAAATAGGGCGCCGGGATCACGCGCCGCGTCTGGGCGTAGAGCAGCTCTAGCAGCGTGTCGAAGTCGATGGCGAAGTTCAGCGCCCGGCTGACCTGGCTGAGCACGTCCTGCACGCGGACACGCCGTTCCAGGTCGCTGATCGCCTGCGCGCGCTCGACCGCCAACGCCAGCGGGTCGGCCAGGCTGGCGAAGAAGCGCAGGTCCTCATGCAGATAGGGCGCCCCGCTCTGGCGCGGCCCCACAGCCAGAAATCCGTTCAGCGCGCGCTGCCCGCGCAGCCCGATCAGCACCGGCGCCGCCAGCACGCCCAGCGCCGCCCGGTCGCTGACAATTTCCAGCGGCAGCGGGCGCCCAGGCTCCAGATACAGCACGCTTTCCTGCGCGGATAGATAGCGGACCAGCCCGCTCTGCGGGGTGAAGATCAGGTCGGTGGGGCGCCGGCCGGTGTCCGGATCGGGTTCGGCGCGATATTGCTCGGATTCCGCGTCGAGCGCGAACAGGATCGCGTGCGCCGGGGCGACGGTGTCAGCCAGGGTGCGGCGGACCAGCGCCAGCACCTCGCCTGGGCTGACGGCGCTGGTTACCTCGCGCGAGAAGCGTTCTAGCGCCGCCTGATAGCTGCGCCGCGTGCGATAGTACGCCGCGTCAATCGCCCGCTGGAGCACCCCGCGCAGCGGCACAAACGCCACCGCCACAACAAAGATCGCGGCCACCACCGCGACCGGGCTGAGCGCCGTCTCGCGTGCCGAGCGCCCGATCCACAGCGCCACGCCGCTGACCACCAGCCAGTACGCCGCCGTCAAGAGGACAATCATCGCCCCATACAGGAGCGACTGTGTGATAACTCGATCCGTATCAACCAGCCGGAACTGCAGCACGGCATAGGCTGCTGAGATGGGGAACAGCACCGCCAGCACCGCCAGGAACGGAACCAGCGTGCTGGAAAGGTGTCCCGTCGCAAACCACCAGCCGGTCAGCGCCAGCCCCGGCACCAGCGCCGGGACTGCACCGAGCAGCACCATCGCCGCCTGGTTGCGGGCTGCGGGCGAAGCGGCGCGCGCGCGGCGCCAGGCCATCATCGCCAGCAATGCCAGCGCCCCCGCCAGCAAAACCCCGCTGGCAAACGGCATGGCAAGCTGGCGCGCGGCGGCGTCTGGAGAGCCGTACAGCACCACCGCAACCCCGCCCAGCGCCGCCGAGG
>DYEN01000019.1 GCA_020725705.1 Anaerolinea sp. | reverse complement strand
GATACGGAGCTGTTCGGGCATTGGTGGTTCGAAGGGGTCGAGTGGCTCAAGCAGGTGTTGCGACTGCTGGCCGCCAACCCGAAGGTTGATCTGGTGACCGCGTCGGAGTATCTTGAGGCGCATCCGCCCCAGCGGGTGATCCATCTGCCGGAAGGAAGCTGGGGCGCCGGCGGCAATCACTTCACCTGGGACAACAACGATACGCACTGGATGTGGACGCCCATCCACGAGGCCGAGCAGCGCATGGAGTGGCTCGCCAACACCTACAAGAACCGCTACCACGACGAGACCTATCGCGGCGTGCTCAACCAGGCGGCGCGCGAGCTGCTGTTGCTCGAAAGCTCGGACTGGCCCTTCCTGGTGACCACCGGTCAGGCACGCCAGTACGCGATCCAGCGGTTCAGCCAACACCTAGAACGCTTCAACGAGCTGGCCGACAGTATCGAGCGCGGACAGCCGGACGTTACCCTGGCGGCGCGCCTGTGGGAGCGCGACCGGCTGTTCCCGGATATCGACTATCGTTGGTGGGCGACGGTCTAGGGGAAGCGTCGGCGGCGGGCAGGATATCCCCGCCCCTGTGCTCAGGATCAGGTCGACGGGCCGGAGCCGGGCATATCCGGCCGGTCCGGGCGGCGTGCCCAGACAAAGACCGCGCCGGCGGATGTGCCGTGCCGCCGGGCCGAAAGCGCGGCGACGGTGTCGAACAGGTAGTTCGCCGCTTGGCGCAGCACCCGGCGGGGTAGCGAGACCGGCGGCAGCGGTGGGATGGACACGGTAGACGGCCCAGACGGCTCCGGCGCCGCTTGCCCGGCACGCAGGGCGCGCAGATCGCGCAGGGGGTTGGGCAGCGGCACGCCCGGCAGATAGCCGTCGATTGCGATCAGCTCCAGCCCCAGATCGGCGACCAGCCGTCTGAGCAGCGTTGGGCGGAAGTAATACAGATGCTCGATGATGAAGCCACGCCAGGGCTGGCGCAGGCGGCGGGCCAGGCGGGCTTCGGCGCTGTCGACGTTGGGCGCGTCGAACATCAGCACGCCGCCCGGCCGGAGCAGAGCCGCCGCGTCGCGCAAAAAGTCGACCGGCGCGCGCACATGCTCGATGACGTGGATCAGCGTCACGGCGTCCAGCGAGCCGGGCGCCAGATCCATCATCCGGAAGTCGCCGTGATGGATGGGCACGCCGAGGGTTTGGCGGGCGTGCTGCGCGGCATAGGCCGAGAGTTCCGCCCCATCGATGCGCCACCCGCGCGCCTGCGCCAGCGCCAGCAACTGCCCGGCCCCGCAGCCGATATCGAGCAGGTGCGGGCGCGGCGCGGCGATATGGCGGCTCAGCGCGTCGAGATAGTAGCGGACCTGGACCGCCTGGTCGCTTTCGAACTGCTCGGCAGCGCCGGCGGCGTAGACGGTGTCGTAGAAGCGGGCGACGGCGGCTTCCGTCAGCCGCGGGTTCATATACACCAGGCCGCAGCGCGGCACTCGACCAGGTGGATCGGCTGCCCGTCCAGGGCCAGCGCGGACGCGCCCAGGCGGTGCATCGGCCAGGGAAGGTGGTCGGGGGGCGGCAAGGTCGCCAGGCGCCGTGTGTCGTCGTGCCCGCAAATGTCGCAGACGACCCATTCCAGATCGGGGGCGGCCGGGCGTGGGTCAATCGTGCTGTGGCTGTGTGGTGCCATTCGTGCCTCTATCTCGGCTGTATGTCTTTGTCCGGATTGTAGCACGCCCGGCGCCTCGTCCGGCATGGGAACACCGTCTATAATCCGGTCCATGAGCGATCACTCTCCGTCTGCGCCGGGTGGTGCGGCGGGTGGTAGAGTGGGACCGGCCGGGTGCCGCGCGGGCAAGGCCCGGCCCTGTGCGAGGAGCGTATCGGATGCGCGTGCTCTTTATTGCGGCGGAGATGGCTCCGTTCGCCAAGACCGGTGGCCTGGGCGACGTGGTTGGCAGCCTGCCGGCGGTGCTGCGCCGCAAGGGCGTTGACGCGCGGGTGCTGATCCCGCTGCACGGCCCGATCAAGGCGGCGTTCGGTGACCGGCTGGAACATCTGTTTACGTTCGCCTTCTCGCGGCGCCCCGGCACGGCGGACGTGCACATCTACACCACCGAGCAGGACGGCGTCCCGGTCTACTTTCTGCAAAGCTGGCCGTTCTTCGGCGAGGGCGACGCCATTTATACCGATCTGAACTGGGATCGCGAGCGCTTCATCTTCTTCTCGCAAGCTGCGATGGCCGTCGCCTGGGAACTGGGGCAGGGCCATCACGGGGGCGAGCCGTGGATGCCCGACGTGTTGCACGTCCACGACTGGCACACCGCGCTGATCCCCTTCCTGCTGCACGAGGCGCGCTTCCAGCCCGGGTGGGAAGACGTCGCCAGCGTGTTGACCATTCATAACATGGCCTACCAGGGCTGGGATGCGGGCGGCTATTTGTGGATGGCCGGAGTGCCGGGCCGCCACGATCCGCATCTGATCTACCAAAACAAGACCGACAACTTGCTCGGCATCGGGATCATCTACGCCGACAAGCTCAACACCGTCAGCCCGCGCCACGCTATCGAGCTGCACTACCCGCGTTTCGGCGAAGGGCTGGAAGGGCTGATCTGGGTGCGCGACAGCGATCTGGTCGGCATCCTGAACGGGCTGGATATGGAGCACAACAACCCCGAAACCGACCCCGCCCTGGCGCGCAATTTTAGCTGGCGCACCTTCCGCACCGACCGCATCGAGAACAAGCGCGCCCTGCAGTACGAGTTTGCGCTCGAACAGCGCGACGATGCGCCGTTGATCGCCATTGTCAGCCGCCTGGTCGAGCAGAAGGGGATGGACTTCGCCGCCGAGGGATTGCGCTGGGTGCTGGCCGAGACCAGCGCCCAGTTGATCGTGTTGGGCACGGGCAAGCCGGAAATAGAAGAGCAGATGCGCCGGCTGGAATGGGATTTCGGCTGGAAGGCGAAAGTCTACATCGGCTATAATGCCGCGCTGGCGCAGCGCATGTACGGCGGCGCGGATATGCTGCTGGTCCCCAGCCGCTACGAGCCGTGCGGTCTGACGCAGATGCTCGCCATGCGCTATGGCGCGCTGCCGGTGGTGCGCGAGACGGGCGGCCTGGCGGACACGGTCGTCAACTACGACAACGGGCCGGCCGATCAGGGCACGGGGTTTGTCTTCTTGTGGGAAGAGCCGGAAGCCGTGCGCCACACCCTGCGCTGGGCCATCGACACCTATCGCAACCGGCGTGCCGCGTGGGAGCGGATGCAGGAGCGCGGGATGCGCATCGACTGGGGTTGGGAGCGCCCGGTCCGGCAGTACATCGCGCTCTACGAGCAGGCGCTGGCCAAAGTAGGGCGCGGGCAGGTCGGGCTGACGGAGATCCGGCAGCCGCATTAGCGCGCCCGCGCCGGCGGAAGGACGGCATGAACGAGATCAAGCGCAAGAATCCTGAATATACGGTGGAGTTTGTGACCGCGCTGCCGGTGCGCGAGTGCCTCGACCGGCTGGAGCGCGAGCCGATTTCGCGCCCGCGTGGGGCGCAGGGCGCGCTGGCGCCGATGCGCCAGGAGACGATCCTGGGCGACAACCGGATCTTCATCGTCGAGCGCCATTTCCCCGGCGCGCTGCACCCGATCCGCTTCGTTGGCAGCCTGGACCCGGACGATTCCGGCGGGACGTGGGTGCACGGCGGCATCACGCACGACACCGAGAATCAGGTCCTGCTGGAAGGGCTGGCTGTGTTCGTCGTGTTCTTTTTGCTGGCGGTCCTGTTCTTCATCGCTCTCAAGACGCGCGGCTTGCTGCTGATCACGCCGGTCTTTCTGCTGGTGCTGCTGGTGTTCTCGATCCGCTGGCGCGCACTGCACGCGGCCACGATCGACCTGGCGCGCTGGGTGCGCCGCAAACTGTATTTAACTCCGGAGCAGGTCCGGCGCTCGACCTGAGCAACGCGGCGTACCGGCGCCGCGGGGCGTGCGGATTCGCCGTGGGATTTGCTATACTGGAAACACATGCAACGAGTGTTTTTGACGCCTGCCAGCCGGTCGACCGCCACGGGGGGATGGCGGCCTCGCGACCGCAGGCGCTGCCACACAGCTGCTTACTGAGGAGCGAGAGTTGATGCGAACACGAGCCGTGATTCTGGCTGGAGGCGAAGGGAGCCGTCTGGGTGTGCTGACCGCCAAGCGGGCCAAGCCTGCGGTGCCCTTTGCCGGGAAATATCGAATTATTGATTTTGCCTTGAGCAACTGCGTCAATTCTGGCATTTTCGACGTCGTCGTTCTGACTCAGTATCGCCCGCACAGCCTCAACGAGCACATCGGCCTGGGCCGGCCCTGGGATCTCGACCGGTCGTTTACCGGCGGGGTGCAGCTTCTCCAGCCCTATCAGGGACGCTACGACACCGACTGGTACGCCGGAACTGCCGACGCGGTGACCCAGAACCTGAACTTCATTCGCCGCAACCGCCCGCGGAACCTGCTAATCCTCTCCGGCGATCATATCTACGAGATGGAATACGACATGCTGATCCGCTATCACGAGCAGCACGAAGCGGACGCCACAGTGTGCGTGATCCGTGTGCCGCTCGACGAAGCCTCGCGCTACGGCATCATGGAAGTGGATCACCGCAACCAGATCGTCAACTTTGTGGAGAAGCCGGAAGTGCCGCCGGGCGACCTGGCGAACATGGGCGTCTATGTCTTCAAGACCCAGGTGCTGGAACAACTGCTGCTGGAAGACGCCATGGACCCGAACTCGCGCCACGATTTCGGCTACAACATCATCCCGCGGATGGTCGAGCTGGGGATGAAAGTCATGGCCTATCCGTTTGGCGGCTACTGGATCGATGTGGGGACGATTGACGCCTACTGGGAAGCGCATATGGATCTGATCGCCACGCCACCGTCGCTTGATCTCAACGATCGCTCGTGGATCATCCACACGCGCAGCGAGGAGCGCCCGCCGGTCAAAATCGAGCGCGGCGCGATCGTCGAAGACAGCATGATTACGGATGGCTCGACCATCTGCTCCGGCGCGCGCGTGGTGCGCAGCGTGCTATCACCCGGCGTGTATGTGGGGCCGGGCGCGATGATCTACGAGAGCGTGATCCTGACCGATAGCTATATCGAGCGAGATGCGCGCATCGAACGAGCGGTGATTGACAAGGGCGTGCTGGTCGGCGAAGGCGCCCGCATCGGTGAGCGGGGCGAGGTCGGCGAGTTCGGGATCGCCTGCGTGGGCAAAAACACGCGCATCCCGCCGGGCTTCCGGCTGCATCACAGCGCTGTCCTGGGCACTGACCTGGCGCCAGAAGATATCATCGAGCAGTATCCGGACGGCGAGATCCCGGCCGGGGTGCAGGTGGGCCTGAAGCTGCACAAATAGGCAGGCGTCGTCTGCCTGCCAGTGTGAGCAACGTTGGGTGAGGGGCGCATGCAGCGCCCCTTTTGCTACGTTTATGTGTTTGTCTCAGGAAAGCGGGCCGATCTGGCGGAAGACCAGTTCGGCGGCGCTGCGCGCGCCGTCCGTTTCCTCGAAGACAACCTCGACTGGGGCGGAGAGATAGCGCCCGCCCGCCGCAAGCTGCACCCAGACCCGGCGGTTGATCTGCCCCTCAAGCGCCAGCGCCCAGCGCCCGGCTTCCTGGCCGGCCGGCTCGCCGGTCACCAGCGATTGAAGCGGCGTATAGTCGCCCCACACAATGACGCCGATCCCGTCGAGCGGCTGCCCGGCGTCGTTGAGGATCAGGCCGTGAACAAGCTGGCTCACCGGCTCGGGCGCGGCGCCATAGCGCGGGCCGGGTGCGTCGAGCGCGAAGGGATACCGGCCCGCGATGACTTCCGGCGCCGGAGTCGGCG
>DYEN01000275.1 GCA_020725705.1 Anaerolinea sp. | reverse complement strand
TTGCGCTCCTTGAGCACCTCGCCCACGCCGGTGATCGTGCCGCCCGTGCCGATCCCCGACACCACGATATCGACCTGGCCGGCGGTATCGCGCCAGATCTCCTCGGCGGTGGTGCGGCGGTGAACTTCTGGATTGGCCGGGTTCTCGAACTGCTGCGGGATGAAGGCGTTCGGGTTTTCGGCGGCGATCTGGTTGGCCCGCGCGATCGCGCCCGCCATGCCTTCGGGGCCAGGGGTCAAAACCAGGTCCGCCCCAAAGGCGCGCAGCAGCTTACGGCGCTCGATGCTGGCGGTTTCGGGCATGGTCAGCACCAGCTTATAGCCGCGCTGGGCGCAGACCATCGCCAGCGCGATCCCGGTGTTGCCGCTGGTTGGCTCCACGATCAGCGTATCCGGCCCGATCAGACCCGCGCGCTCCGCCGCCTCGATCATCGACAAGCCGATGCGGTCTTTGACGCTGTGCGCCGGGTTTTGATATTCCAGCTTGGCGACCACCGTGGCGGCGGCATCGCCCACAATGCGGTTGAGCCGCACCAGAGGGGTGTTGCCCACCAGCTCGGTGACGTTGTTGTAGATGCGGGTCTGCGTCTCGGTCTTATACGTCATTGGGATGATTCTCCTCTATGCTTGGTTGGTTTGGCCCGATGCCCGGCAGACGGTGCCGGTTGCGAGACGAAGCGCGATCAAAAAAACCGGCTGCGCTTGTGTTGCGCAGCCGGTGAGATCACCTGCTCGGAGTCTTGAGCGACGATCAGCCGACAGCACCACACCACAAGCGCTGCTGGTGGTTTTCACACAGACAGGAGCAAGCGCAGGCCCGGGTGTGGTGGTGTAACACGGCTTTTTCCGATTTCTCTCTGAACTATCACTCGAACGCTTTCATTATAGTCCATTGTCAAGGGTTTGCCAAGCAATTCTCTGCTCGCCACGCCAGGTGGTGGGCGGAGCAGGGTATAATCTGCCCATCAGAATATTTTGGCGGCCCGGCCCGATCAAGGAGTGTTTGACACCGATGACAACTTTGACACGACTCCCCTTTGAGTTGACCGACGAGCACCTGATGCTGCGCGACGCCGTGCGCGACTTTGCCCGGCGTGAGATCATTCCCATCGCCGCGCACTACGACGAGACAGGCGAGTTCCCGCTGGAAACCGTCCGCAAGATGGGCGAGATGGGGCTGATGGGGATCGAGGTGCCCGAAGAGTACGGCGGCGCGGGGATGGACACCGTCGCCTACGTGCTGGCCATGATCGAGATCGCCAAGGCGGATGCTTCGCACAGCACCGTTGTGAGCGTCAACAACAGCCTGGTCAACTATGCCCTTATGAAGTTTGGCACCGAAGAGCAAAAGCGTAAGTTCCTGGTGCCGGTCGCCAGCGGCCAGGCCATCGGCGCCTATTCGCTGACCGAGCCGATGAGCGGCAGCGACGCCGCCACCATGCGCAGCCGCGCCGTGCTGAGCGACGACGGCACGCATTACGTCATCAACGGGCGCAAAAGCTGGGTGACCAGCGGTCCGGTGGCGGAGATTGTGCTGCTGTTTACGATGACGGAACCGGAGAAAGGGCACCACGGCATCACCGCGTTCTTGATCGAGACGGACAAGCCCGGTTTCCACCGGGGCAAGGTCGAACCCAAGCTGGGGATCCGCGCCAGCGCCACCAGCGAGTTGATCTTCGAAGACTATCGCTGCCCGGTCGAGAACGTCCTGGGCCAGCCGGGGCAGGGGTTCAAGATCGCCATGACCGCGCTCGACGCCGGGCGGATCGGGATCGCAGCACAGGCGGTCGGCATCGCCGAGGCGGCGTATGAAGCGTCGCTGGAGTACGCCCGCCAGCGCGAGGCGTTTGGCCGGCGGATCGGCGAGTTCCAGTTGATTCAGGGGAAGATCGCGGACATGAAGACCAAGCTCGAGGCGGCGCGTCTGCTGACCTTTAACGCTGCGCTGGCCAAGATCCGCAGCGCGCAAACTGGCGAGCGCTACACCACCGAGGCAAGCATGGCGAAGCTGTTCGCGTCCGAGGCGGCGATGTGGATCACGCATCAGGCTGTGCAGATTCACGGGGGAATGGGGTATAGTAAGGAATTGCCGGTTGAGCGCTATTTCCGCGACGCCAAGATCACCGAGATCTACGAAGGCACCAGCGAGATTCAGCGGGTGGTGATCGCCCGTAACGAGCTTGGGCTGCGCTAGGTCCAGGAGTCAGGGCGCCGGCGGGCGGCGCGGACCGGCTGCTTTGAGGAGTGAATAGGGAGCAGCCATGACAGACGATATGCAACGCGCGCGCGGCGATAGGCCGGGCGACGATACCCCTGGGGAGTCCGATCCCTTTCTCGAGGCGATCCGCGACCTTCCGAAGATGCGCTCGATCGATGACGGCAAGCGCTTTGCCCCGCCGCCGCCGATGGTCAGCCGGATCGGGGCGGTGACGCAGGGCTGCGGGGCGGTCGCGCTGACGCTGATCGCCGCCGTGATGCTGCTGACGGCGATGCTCTACGGCTTTTACGTCTGGGGGCCGTCGATGATGCTCATCGGCGGGCTGGCGCTGCTGTTCGGAACGGCGGGCATCTGGCGCGGCACCCGGACGACGGTCGCCGTGGCGATCCCGGTGCTGATCGGGCTGGCGATCCTGGCGTCGCTGTGGGGGTCGTACCTGCCGGCGGCGTCGGCGCTGGCGCCCCTGGGCAACTTCAACGTGATGCTGCCGCTGGTTGTGGTCGGCGCAGTGTTCATCCTGCTGGTGACGCTGATTCTGCACCTTGTCTCGCTGGTGTACTGGAACCGGCTCCGGCCCCTGTCCCGGCGCGCGCTGATCACCTGGGGCGTGGTGATCGGGAGCCTGCTCGCGCTGTCCGTTGTGTTCCATTTCGTCCAGCAGAACCAGCGCGAGACCTGGCTGGCAGAACACCGCGACACCTGGACCGCGCGGGCCGAGACCGACACGCTGGCGCTGGGCGCGAACTCGAACGTGACGCTGGGCTACAGCTTCGTCAGCGCGGAAGGGGATGTCGCCGACGTGCCCTTCGAGCAGCGCACCGCCGAGCTAAGCGCCTTCATCGACGCCGGAATCGCCCTGCTGCGGCTTGGCGCCAGCGGCGATATGCTGTTCGAGAGCGATGAGCCGGTGCTCTTCCAGGCGTCGGAGTCCGGCCAGGGCGATGCGGATACCGGCGCGGATGTCGCGGCGGCCCGCCAGCCGTCCGAGCAGGTCCGCCAGCAGCAGGCGTACGAGGAACGCTTCATGCAGCGCGTGCTGGAATCCGGTGTGAAGCTGGTAATCGCGGATTCGCAGTACACGCCCTATCTGCTGGTCAAGGGCGGCGAGTCGGCGGATATCTCGTGGGACGACTTCCGCGCCTATCACCGCCAGCGCATCGAGCATTACGCGTCGCTCTACCAGCCCTACGCCTACGAGATCGTCAACGAGCCGGGCGCCTACTCCACCTTCAGCGACCTGGCGGACTTCGAGAGCGAAGCGCAGCAGCTTGAGCTGTGGGTCGAGCACACGCAAGACCTGATCGATCTGGTGCGCGAGGTCAGCCCGGAGACGCTGGTCGGGGTGAGCGTCGCCCCGCAGAACGAGTTTGACCTCGATTACTACGAGCGCGTGCTGGACCTGGGCATTGACTTCGTGGCGTTCCGCGTCTACCAGCCGGCCCAGTTCGACCTGATCGAGGACGCGCTGGCGCAGCGAGGCCGTCCG
>DYEN01000274.1 GCA_020725705.1 Anaerolinea sp. | reverse complement strand
GCTCCACCTGCAAAGCGGCATCCAGGACCAGCTCTGCGCGGCCTACGGGGGCGTCAACTTCATCGAGATGTTCCAGTACCCGCACGCCACCGTCTCGCAGATCCAGGTCCCCAACTCGATCTGGTGGGAGCTGGAGCGGCGGCTGGTGCTGGTCTTCCTGGGCAAGGCGCACCAGTCGTCGGCGGTTCACGAAACCGTCATCAAGAAGCTGGAAGAGTCCGGCCCGGCCAGCCAGAAGGCGCTCGATGCGCTGCGCCGTACCGCCGAACTGTCCCGCGACGCGGTCTACGCGGGGGATTTCGCCGCGCTGGGCCGTGCGATGATCGTGAACACCGAAGCCCAGGCCGACCTGCACCCCGATCTGGTCAGCGCCGATGCGCACCAGATCATCGATATCGCGCGGGCGCACGGCGCGATCGGCTGGAAGGTGAACGGGGCGGGCGGCGATGGCGGCTCGCTGACGCTGCTGTGCGGCCCATCGTCGAGCGAAAAACGCCGTCTGATCCAGGCCATCGAAGAGGCCAACCCGCAGTTCAAGAGCCTGCCGATCTACCTCAGCCGCTTCGGGTTGCGTGTGTGGGAAGGGTAAGCCGCCTGCAAATTGCGAAGGCTTGGTGGGCAAGGCAGCCCCGACACGGCGCCCGGGCTGAGCTTGCCCGGCCCGTGTCACCTGCGAGATGATCGGGCCGCGAGCGAGTTTGCTGCACGACAAGGCACGCGCAGATCGACGCCGCCTGATCGGGTCTTCCCACGCCGGCTCGGCCATCCCGCCGCGCACAAGACAAGAACAGGGCCGCTCTCGCCCGGAGAGCGGCCCTATGATTCCTCACCGGTGAAGCAGGCCGGCTAGCGGCGCGGCGGCGCGATGACCGAGCGCTCGCGGCTGGCATCTTCTTCGGACGGCACGTTCTGCGGGTGCTGATCGGCCAGCTCATTCGTGGTAAGCTGCACGCCGTCGCCGTTGATGAGCGTGACCGGCGCGGCGTCAATCGGCAGCGCCGGGGTCGTGAACAGGTTGGCGTCGCCCGTCACGTCCGAGGTCAGGATTAGCTGCGGCGCGTCGCAGTACCAGGTCGGCGCGTAGTTCGGCGCTGCGTTTTCGGTCACGCGGCGCGTCTGCCCGCTGCTGAACTCGTAGACATAGATATCAAGCTGCCCGTTCAGGTCAGACTGGTAGGCCAGCAGCGAGTCGTCCGGCGCCCAGACCGGCAGCGTTGCGCGCCCGGCCGGATCGGAGATCAACTGCACGTCGGAGCCGTCCACGTTCATGACGTAAACCCCGTTCGCCCCATCCCGATCCGAGCGGAAGGCCACACGCTGCCCGTCGAACGAGTAGGCCGGGTCCTGGTCGTTGGCGGTGCCGTCGCTCAGGCGCGTCACGGCCAGCGTGTCGAGATCCAGTTCATACACCTGCCACAGCCCGTCGCGGTCGCTCTCGAAGACCAGCTTGCGCCCGTCCGGCGACCAGAAGGCGTTCACGTCGTTGGCCGGGTGGTCGGTCAGGCGTGTCTGGACGCCCGTCCGCACGTCGACCGCGTACAGTTCCCAGTTGCCGTCGCGCGAGGACTCGAAGACGATCCGCTCGCCGGTAGGCGACCAGACCGGATCGTAGTCGATGGCGCGGGTGTTGCGCGTCACACGCTGCTGGAACTCGCCGTCGGTCGTCCCGACGTAGATCTCCCAGTTGCCGTCGCGGTTGGACGCGAAGGCGATCCAGCCGGCGTCCGGCGAGCGGCTGGGGCCGAGGTCGTAGATCCGGTCGCCGATCCCCTTCGAGAGGTTGACATCGGCATCCGGGTTGCCGGGCAGATCGCCGTAGCGGAAGATCTCCCAGTCGCCCGTCTGGTTGGTGTGGTAGACGAACCAGTCCGGGCAGACCGCCCCGCCGATCTCGATCGGGGTCCAGTCGGCCAGCGGCAGCTCTTCATCCAGGCAGTCGGCCGGGTTCATGTCGATCAGCGGGAAGCCGGCGCCACCCCCTGCCACAGGCTGTTCGGTGATCGCGCCGCAGACCGGCGCCTGCGCGATGGCGGGCGGCGGAAGCAGCGGCGGCTGGCCCGGCGGCGGGGTTGCGGGCGGCGTGGCCGGCGGGGTCACAGGCGGCTCGGTGGGCGGCGGCGTGCCCGGCTCGGCGCACGTCGTGTCGATCACCGGCGTGCCCGCCACCGACAGCCGCAGCAAGCCCACAATGCCGCTCACGGTAAAGGTCTGCGACTGGCCCGCGCCAAGCTGGAACGTCCCGCTCTGGACGACCGCCCCGCCGGGGCCGAGGATCTGGTAGCTCAGCGGGGCCGGCATAGCTGCGCCGCTGTTGCTCGCCGTGAAGCGCGCCACGCCGTCCGCCGCGCACATCGCGCTGTAGCTTAGGCGCGGCCCGGCGGCACAGACGGTGCTGGTGCTCAACTGCGTCGCCACCGTGCGCAGCGTGAGCGTGCCGATCCCGCTCACCTGGATCGCGACGCTGTCCCCTGGGCCAAGCTGGAACATCCCGCGCGCCAGCTCCGTGCCGGACGCATCGGTCACGATGTAGGTATCGCTGGCGGCCATCGGACCGCCGCTGTTGACGATGGTGAAGGTCGCCAGGCCGTCCAGCGAGCACACGCCGCTCGCCGCAAGCTGCGGCGGCTCGACCGGCCCGCTAAACTGCACGCGGATCGTGCGCGACACCGCCACGCCGCTCACCCACATCGAAACGGTGTAATCGCCCTCTTCGCTGTAGGTGTGGCACGGGTTCAGCTCGGTGCTGGTCGCGCCGTCGCCGAAGTCCCAGAAATCGAGGGTCGCGCCATCGGACAGGAAGCTTGTGAAGCAGACCAGGCCCTGAGGGTGCACCGTGAAGCCGAAGGACGAGGCGCCCTGCGTCACCTGGAACACGTTCACCGTGTTGGACGCAGTCGCGGTCAGATCGGCCAGGTTGGTAACGCGCAGACGCACGGTGTAGCTGCCCGCCCTGGTGTAGGTGTGGCACGGGTTCTGCTCGGTGCTGGTCATGCCGTCGCCGAAGTCCCACAGCCACGAGATGATCGTGCTGCCCTCGCTGACGCTGCGATCGGTGAAGCAGATCTCGACCGGCGCGATGCCGCCGAACGGATTCGGCGTGAAGGCGGCGCGGATGTCGTTCGCCGCCGCGACGCGCACCACCACCGAGGCCGACTGCTGGCCGAGCGGCCCGGTGCCGGTCACCGTGATCGTGTATGTGCCCGGCAGCGGGAAGGTGAACGTGCCGACTTCCGCGTGCTGCGAGGATCCGTCCGGGAAGTGCCAGACGAGCGTGCTGCGGTCGATATTCGTCGTTTGCGCGGTGAAGGTCACCGGCAACGGCGCGACACCCGCGTTCGGTGTCGCGATCGCGCTGATCTGCTGCCCCAGCTCGATCGTCACCGTGCGCGAGGCCTCGCAGAGCGCGTTATCGCTGGCGGTCACGCGCAGCGTCAGTTGGGCGGTGCCGGTCGCGTCGAAGATGGTTTGCAGCGTCGAGCCGGTCCCCGCCGCCACGCCGTCGATCAGCCACTCGTAGGTCGCGGTCCGGCCGCCCAGCCCGCGCACCCCGGCCAGATAGGTCGCCTGTTGGCCGACGAAGGCCGGGAAGTCGCCCGTGATCTCGCAGGCGAGCGTCTGCTGGCTGACCGTGACGGTCTTGCTCACCTCGCAGATCGCGCCCTCGGATGGCGTGACGCGCAGCATCAGCGTG
>DYEN01000273.1 GCA_020725705.1 Anaerolinea sp. | reverse complement strand
AGCCGGCGCAGCGGCTGGTGACCGGAGGCGGGCGGCGGACGGCACTGCGGGCGCTGGCGCGGGCGGCGGCGGAAACCGGCGCGCAGGTCGTCATCAAGGCGCATCCGTTGGAAGATCGCGCCGCGTTGCAGCAAGCGCTGGGCGAGGCGAGCCTGGACGCGCCCATTGTCGAGGGGCAGTTGTACGAGTGGCTGCTGGCCTGCGACGTGATGGCGACCATTTCCTCGACCGTGGTCTACGAGGCGGCGGTGGCGGAACGTCCCGCGCTGCTGCTCGAATGGTCCGGCAACCCCGATGTCGCGGGCTATCTAGAGGCAGGGATCGGGCTGCTGCCCGGCGCGCCGGAGCAGACGGGCGCGGCGCTGCGGTCGCTGCTGGCAGACGAGAGCCTGCGCGCGGCGCTGCTTGAGCGCCAGCGGGCATTCGCGGCGCACCATCTGGCGGGGGCGGATGGGCGCGCGTCAGAGCGGCTGGCGGCATTGGCACGGAAGTTGATCGAGAGGGGAACGTGACGGACGAAACGCTCAAGGTGTTGGCGGTGGTCCCGGCGCGCGGCGGGTCGAAGGGCATCCCGCGCAAGAACGTGCGGCTGATGGCCGGCAAGCCGCTGATCGCTTATGTCCTGACCGCGCTGCAGCAGGCCGAGACGGTGGGGAGGGTGGTCGTCTCGACCGATGACGAGGAAATCCGCGCGGTCGCGCTGCGCTATGGCGCGCAGGTAATCGCCCGTCCCGCCGAGCTGGCGGGCGACGCGGTGACACTTGACCCCGTCGTCGCGCACGCGGTTGAGCAGGTCGAAGCGGGCGGCTGGCAGCCGGACGTCGTGCTGACGGTGCAGCCGACTTCGCCCCTGCTGCGTCCGGAGACGATCGATCGCGCGGTGCGGCTGCTGGTCGAATCGGGTGCGGAGACGGTGATCTCGGTGGTGAACGACGCCCATCTGGCCTGGACAACGGATGACAAGGGCCGGGCCGTGCCACTGTACGAGCGGCGCGTCAACCGCCAGCAGCTTCCGCCGCGCCTGAAAGAGACGGGCGGTGTGTTTGCCAGCCGCCGAGACGTGGTGACGCCGGCCGGGCGCATCGGGCGCGACGTGCGCCTGCTGGAGCTGGACCCGATCGAAGGGTTGGACATCGATGGCATCGCCGACTGGTGGGTGGCCGAGAAGGCGCTCAACCGGCGGCGGATCGTTTTCCGCGTGGATGGCAGCCGCGAGCTGGGGATGGGGCATGTCTACCGGGCGCTAACGCTGGCCGGGCACCTGCTCGATCACGAGCTGCTGTTTGTCATGCGTGCCGACCTGCCGATGGGTGTGGAGCTGGTGCGTGCCTCGCATTACCCGGTGCAGACCTTCACCGGCGATCCGGTCGCCGCGCTGGCCGCGGCGCGCCCGCACATTGTGATCAATGATATCCTAGATACAGACCTGGACTACGTGCGGGCGCTGCGCGATCGCGGCTGGTTCGTGGTCAATTTTGAGGATCTGGGGCCGGGCAACCACGCGGCGAACCTGGTCGTCAACGCGCTGTACAACCCGCGCTATCCGGAGCCGCACATGGTCTGGGGGCCGCAGTATGTGGACCTGCGCGACGAGTTCTACAGCGCGCCGGTGAAAAGCGTCGAGCCGGATGTCCGACGCGTGCTGGTGACGTTTGGCGGGGCGGACCCGGCCAACCTGACCGAGAAGGCGTTGCGTGTGCTGGCCAGCCTGCCGGGTGATTTCGAGGTTCAAGTGATTTTGGGGCTGGCATATGGCCCGCGCGAGGCGCTGCGCGAGCAGGTGGCCCGGTTGGGGCCGCGCTTCGAGGTGCGCGAGCAGGTGCGCGATATGAGCCGCCGCATTCACGCGGCAGACCTGGTCATTACCTCGGCAGGGCGAACCGTCTATGAGGTCGCCGCGATTGGGACGCCGTGTGTGGTGCTGTGCCAGAACGCGCGCGAACTGCGGCACCTGTTCGCGCTGGCCGAGAACGGTTTCGTCAACTTGGGGCTGGGCACTGAGGTGAGTGACGCGGTCCTGCGCGACACGCTGCTGCGCGTGATCGACGACTATCCCGGTCGCCAGTTGATGAACCGGCGCATGCTAGCCGCCGACGTGCGTAGCGGCACGGCGCGTGTCGTCCGACTGATTCTGGACAGCTATCAGACATTCGAAAGCGAGCGAGAGCGATCATGAAACCCGTTCGAATTGGCGACAAGCTGATCGGCCCCGGCTATCCGACCTATATCATCGCGGAAGCGGGCGTCAACCACAAGGGCAGCCTGGAAGCCGCCAGGCGGATGATTGACGAGGCCAAGCGCGCAGGCGCCGACGCGATTAAGTTCCAGACGTACAAGGCCGAGAAGCTGGTCACCCGCACCGCGCCGCGCTATTGGGATGATCCCGAAGCCACCGGGACGCAGTACGCGATCTTCAAGCGGTCGGATTGTTTTGGCGAGGACGAGTACCGGGCGCTGTTTCAGCATGCGCAGAACGTCGGGATCACCTGGCTCTCGACCGCGTTCGACCTGGACGCGGTGCATTTCCTCGACGAGCTGGGGATGCCGGCGTTCAAGGTCGCCTCGGCGGACCTGACCAACTACCCGCTGTTGATCGAGATCGCCGAGACCGGCAAGCCGGTGATCCTCTCGACGGGCGCCAGCGAGCTGCCTGAGATCCATGCCGCGGTCGATTTTCTGCACCTGCACGGCTGTCGCGATCTGGTGCTGTTGTACTGCGTGCTGAGCTATCCCACCGCGGATGAAGACGCTCATTTGCGCCGCATCCAGACGCTGCAGCAGGCGTTCCCGGATATTCCGGTGGGTTTCTCGGACCACACCGTGCCGGATGACTGCGTGATCGTTCCCTCGGCGGCGGTGGCCCTGGGCGCGATGTGCATCGAGAAGCATTTTACGTTAGACCGCTCGCTGCCGGGTGATGACCACTATCTGTCGGTCGATCCGCAGCAGCTTGCCACGCTGGTACGCAATGTCCGCACGATCGAGAAGGCGCTCGGCAATCCGCACTTCGGCGTGCAGTCGGCGGAAGAACAGGCCCGCAAATACGCGCGGCGAAGCATCGTCTCAGCGGTCTTCATCCCGATGGGCACGGTCATCACACCGGAGATGCTTATCATGAAGCGTCCGGGGACCGGTATTCCCCCCGCCGAAGTGCCGCACCTGGTCGGGCGGCGGGCAACGGTGGATATCCAACCGGACACGATCATCACCTGGGATATGGTCGATTGAAGCGCGGTGCGGGCCACGTCGGGTGCCCGGTCAGAACCAGCGCAGCCGGCGGAAGATAACCAGCAGCGTACCCGTGATGAGGATCATCATCCCGACGACGAACGGCACTCCCCAACCCACGCCGAAGGGCGGCCATGTGTCATCGAAGTTCATCCCGTAGAACCCGCTGATCACGGTTAGGATGCCGATCAGCACGGTGAAGATGGTCAGGCGATTGACGACCACGTTCAGCCGGTTGGAGACCGCCGACATGTACAGGTCAATCACGCCGGTCAGCGTGTCGCGGAAGGTGGTGACCATGTCGGCGATCCAGAGCAGATGGTCGGACACGTCGCGCAGATAGGGGCGCAGGGCGTTCTGATCGATGAAGGGGTAGGTGTGATGCGTCAGGCTGCTGAGAATCTCGCGCTGCGGCCAGACGGCGCGCCATAGGTCGATCAGGGTGTTCTTGAGCTGAAACAGGCGGTTGAGTGACTCCTGCTGCGGGGCGGCCAGGACGCTGTTGCCGAGGGTTTCGATTTCCTCTTCGAGCGCGTCCAGCAGCGGGAAGTATGTGTCGACCGTGGCATCGAGCAGGGTGTAGAGCAGAAAACCGGGTGTCAGTTCGGGGGACGTACCGAGACGTTCGAGGCGACGGCGCGTCTCGTCGATCACCGGCTCGTCCGTGTTGCGCACGGTGACGACGAAACTGCTCCCCAGAAACACATCCAGCTCGTTGAATATCGCGTCAATGCCGTTCTGCTGCACCGGGTTGAGGATCAGGAACACATAGCCCGCGTATTCTTCAAGTTTGGGGCGCTGGCGCTGGTTGCGCGTGTCTTCGATGGCCAGCGGGTGAAAGCCGAACACGTCACGCATTATGGCGGCGTCGGCGTCGTCCGGCCCGATGATGTCAATCCAGAGCGTGCCCTCGGCTTTTTCGAACTCGTGCGGCAGATCTTCGGTCGAGATCGACCGCCAGCCATCGTCCAGTCGCACCGTCGTGATCATGGTTCCCCCGCGCTCTCTTGCCGGCTGGCGGCGGGCGGGCCGATCAGGCGCTCGACCACAGCCAGCAGACGCTCTCGCTGTCCGTCCCAATTGTACTGCTGGTGTACGAGCGCGCGCCCGCGCGCGCCCATCTGCGCCCGCAGCGCGTCATTTCCGGCCAGCGTCGCCAGCCCTTCGGCGATGCTCACCGGGTCTTCGATGTCCACTGCCAGCGCCGAACCCCCGGCCAGCTCCAGCCAGAAGGGGTTGGCGTGCATGATCATGGGCAGCCCGGCAGCCATATACTCGAACAGTTTGATCGGCCAGTTAACCGTGCTGTTGGGCTGTGGCCGCAGGCTCATCAGGCCAATGTGCGCCTGCGCGAGCAGAGCGGGGATTTCGTCGTGGCGCACGCTGCCCGCCAGCCAGACGCGCTCGCTAGCTGCGGCCCGCAGGGCCGCGTCGTAGCCGTCGGTTTTGACCGGGCCGATGACCCACAGGCGCACGTTCAGCGCCGGGTCGAGCCGGTTGACCGCCTGCACACACTCCAGCACGCACCGGTCAGGCTGGACCGACCCGGCATAGACGGCAATGATCGCGCCGTCCGCCGCGCGGCGTCCCGGATCGGCGGCGAGCCATCGCTCCGGCTCGGGCACATTGCGGATGATGGTCAGTTTGTGGCGCACGTGCGGAAAGCGATCGGCGATCTGCTCGAAGGCAGGCGTCACGGCGTCGAAGGCGCGCACCGCCAGCCGCTCATAGCGATCGTACAGCCACGCGACGGGGCGCCGGAGCGCGGCAGGCATCCAATCCTTGTCAAGGATCTGGTAGGGCACATGCTCGTGCACGTCGTAGATCACCTTGCGGCCCTCAAGCTTGAGCAGCAGCCCGACCGGCGTCATTTCCGGATCGTAGACGATATACAGATCGGCCCGCTCGGCGCGGGCACGCCGCCAGACGCCCGGCAGCCGGAACCAGCGCATCCAGGCGCGGCGGGCAGGCGGCCTGGGGGGGAGAGATTTCAGGCGTATCCCATCGACGATCTGGTCGGGGGCGCCGGGCGCGAGCAGTGTCACATCGTATCCGGCACCGGCCAGCGAGCGCGCCAGCTTGTAGAAGACGCGCGAGTCGAACGGATCGTGCACGGTCGAGACAAAACAGACGGTCGGCATTGGCACTCCAGGGTGGCGGGTATCAGCCGCGAGCATGAGCCGTGTGCTCTCGACTGGGGGCAATTGTAGCCCGGCGGCGGGCAAGCTTCCAGGTTCCCTATCCGTTCGGCTGCAAGGTCCGCAATGATGCGCCCGGTTGCATTAGGACGGTTTTTCGATACAGTGTAATGTATGTACATTACATCTGTGACACTGCGTGTGAATTGAGCCTTATCTCCGGCAGAAGCCGTTCTATAGATGAGTAGAGGTGTATAATGCGAGACCTCCGTCAGATTCACCAGATTGAGCAGGCCAAGTGGGACGAGCAGGCGCGGCGTGAGATCGATAGCCTGGGGGGTCTCAAGGATCCTGACTTTCAGAGTTATGCTGCTCATGCCAGCACCATGCGCGGGATCGCGGCATTTCTGGGCGACCTGCACGGTCAGCGCGTGCTGGAGATGGGCTGCGGGCTGGGGCACATCGCCGTTTTGCTGGTCCGAAGCGGCGCCAAGGTGACTGCCTTTGACATTTCCCCGATGAGCGTGCTGGCCGCCTCGCGCCGCGCGCGCATCAACGGGGTCGAAGAAGGACTCGATCTGGTCGTCGCCGCCGGTGAGACCCTGCCCTTTGCCGACGAAAGCTTCGACGTTGTGTTAGGCAAAGGTGTGCTGCATCATCTGGATGTGTCGATTGCAGCCGACGAGCTGTACCGCGTGCTCAAACCTGGGGGCAAGGCGGCGTTTGCCGAGCCGATGGGGATGAACCCGCTGTTGAAGTTCGTACGGAACTATGTCCCGTATCCGGAGAAGAATCCGCGCGGGGCTGACCGTCCGTTGAGCTACCGCGAGATCCACGAGTGGGGACGTCGCTTTGCACAGTTTCGTATTGAGGAATACCAACTTCTCAGCATGCTTGAGCGCGGGCTGGGGTTCAATCGCCCGCTGCCGCTGCTGCGCAAGCTAGATGATTTTCTGCTGAAGCGCGTGCCGTTTCTACGCCGCTACTGCCGGTATGTCTCGCTCTTTATGGTGAAAGCGTGACCGCAGCCGGCCAGGCACGACCCGGCGCCGGTAAGCGGAGCGCGTCTGGCTGCACGCGGGCGCTACAGCGAAGCGCGAATTGCCGTGGCCAGCTCTGTTGTCTGCGGGCCGGGCGAGACGTCCAGCGTGCGCTTGAGTTCGGCTTCCAGCCGCTCATACGTTTCGAGCGCGGCCTGGGGCTGGCCCAGCGCGCGATATAGCTCCATAATGGCCCGCGCCAGGTCTTCGCGTTCAGGGCTGGTAGCCGAGGCACGCAGATAGCAGCCGAGGGCACTGAGCCGGTCCCCCCGCTTGGCGTAGATGCGCGCCACGCCCGCCAGCGCCTCGGCGTAGGTGGTCGCCAGCTCGCTGCGGCGCTGGACGACCCAATCCTGCTCCATCGTGCTCAGAAACGGCCCGTGATACAGTTCAATCGCGTTGTGATAGAGCGTAATGGCCTCGTCGTCTTCGGCGACCGCGGCGTTCTGGACCGCTTCCGCGAACTTCACCACATCATAATGCAGTTCCAGGTCGGGCGACAGGCGGTAGAAACCGGACCAGTACACGGTCAGGTCGGTGCCCAAGATCTCGCTGATTTTGCGCTTGGTGACGTGGAAAACGTTAGTGGCTTCGCGCGTCGACAGCGTGGGCCAGAATGTGCGGAAAATCTCGTCGCGCGTGGTCATGCCGCGGTCCACGAAATAGAAGAACAGGGTGCGCGGCAAGACGCCGTCCCAATGCGCGATGAGCCGCCCGTTAATCAGGACCCGACCCGGTCCGAGCGCCCGCACCTCCAGGATCGTCTTGTTGGCCGACTGGGCATAGTCCAGCATCATCTGCGCCGGGTTGACGGGCACCAGCGCAACTTTGGACTGGAGATCCTCATGCCACAGCAGGGCCATCGGTAGCTCGCGCCCACCCAGCACCAGACGGTTCCCGGCGGGAAGCTGCGCCGCCACCGCTGCGAGAAACTCATTCGTGTCTTCCTGTTCGAGCAGGTCATATCCGTCGAGGATCAGATTCACCGGGCTGTGCGCTGAAATGACGCTGACCAGGGTTTCGGCTGCGGCGCGAGGCTGTGCGGGAAGCTCGCCAAATGAGTTGTCAAGCTGCGTGCGAACAGCATCCGATAGCAGGCCCCGCAATCCGGAGAACGGGACGCGGGGCTTGGGAATGGCGAGGAATACGGTGTTTTCGGTGGGCGTGTCAAGCAGGGGGGCAATGAGACTGTGCTGCCCATGAAAATCTGGATGCAGGATCACCAGGGTGATGCCGGGGTCCAGATTCTTGAGCTGGGCTCTGGCGTTGGAATAGGGATCCAAAGGTTTCATCATACACCGCTCCATCCTGCAACTCGGGCCTGGAAAACCGGATCAGCCGCCGCTGATTCAGATGTTATAGCCTTATACTGACACGCTTTATTGATCTCATTATACACGCATGAGGAAACGGGTACAACTCTGAATCGTCACAGGCCGATTATAACCTTGTTGGCTGTGCTTCAACTGACAAGGGACACTTGCATTAAGTGATCGTGTGTGACGGCATGCGCCAGACAGGGGGGTGAATCTGCTTTCAATCGCGGCAGCAGGTGCGGTGACCGGTTTCGGATCGTGCGGCTACCTGAAACCGGCCGGCGGAACAACGATCGGAGTGCCGGGACCGGGTACGGGCGGCAGCGTGGCCGTCGGGGAAGGGGTTGGGGTTCCCGTCGGCGTGAAGGATGGGGATGCGCTGGGCGTCGCGGTCAGCGTGGGGGGCGCGGTTCGGGTGGGGCCGGCGGTTGGCGAGCCGGTGGCAGGCGGCGTGGCAGTGCCGATCAGCGTGGCGGTTTGCGCCGGCGTGGTCGTCGGTGTGCCGGCGGCCGGTGGGCGCGTGGGCGCCGGATCGCCCGGCGCGCGGAAAGTTGCACACGCCAGCAGGCTGAGCACGAGCAACATCAGGCTCAGAGCAGCACGGCGCCGGTCGGCAGACATGGCAGCGTTTCTCCTGGACAGGTGCGCGTGTGTCAGACGGCCGAGCGACGCACCGCCTCGACAACGTTGGGCAGGCGCTCGATTTTGGCGAGGATGCGGGCGAGCTGTTTGATGTCGCGAATCTCCATCGTAAGCTCGAAGGTCGCGATATTCTGGCGTGTGCTGATGTTGACGTTCGACATGTTGATATTCTCGTCCGCGATCACCGCGCCGATGTCGCGCATTAACCCCTCGCGATCGTAGGCCACGATCAGGACCGGGACGGGATACGACTGCTCGCTGCCCGGCGGCCAGGTGACGTGAATCAGGCGCTCTGGCTCGTTGGTGTTCAGCACGTTCTTGCAGTCTGCCCGGTGCACGGTGATCCCCTTGCCGCGCGTGATGAACCCGGTGATCTCGTCGCCGTAGGTCGGGTTGCAGCAGCGCGCCAGCGTCACCAGCAGGCCTTCCGTCTGGTCGATGCGCATGCCTTCGGCGCGCACCGGCTCGTTGAGGCGGGTTACGGTCGGTTCGAGCAGACTGTGTTCGTCGCTGGGCCGCTCTTCTTCAAGCAGGCGCAAGCTGATCGTGGCGCCGGTGATCTCGCCGTACCCGATGGCCGCCATTAAGTCCTCGGCACGGGCAAAGCCGAGCTTGGCCGCGATCTCGTCTCGCGAGCGCGTCGCCATGCCCAGCTTGCGTAGCTCGCGGTCGAGCACTTCCTTACCGTCCGCGATGCTCTTTTCGCGGTCCCGCCGGCGGAACCATTGCTTGATCTTGTTGCGCGCGCGCGATGTGCGGGTATAGCCGAGGTCCGTGTTGAGCCAGTCCAGGCTGGGGCCGCCCCGGTTCGCGGTCAGGATTTCGACCTGATCGCCGTTCTTCAGCGCGTAGTCGAGCGACACCAGCCGCCCGTTGACCTTGGCACCCCGGCAGCGGTGACCCACTTCGGTGTGGATGTGATAGGCGAAATCGATCGGCGTCGCGCCTTCGGGCAGGTCCACGATGTCGCCTTTGGGCGTGAACACGTAGATGCGTTCCGGGCTGATCTCCTCGACCATCCGGGCGACAAATCCGTCGGCGTCGGCCTCGTCGGTGTCCTGCTGGACTTCTTCCATCCAGCGCCGCATACGCTCCACGCGCCGCTCAAAGGCCGGGTCCGAACCGGATGCCGAGCGGCCCTCTTTATAGCGCCAGTGAGCGGCGATGCCATATTCGGCGTCCTCGTCCATCTCGTGCGTGCGGATCTGGATCTCGAGAATCTTGCCTTCGCGGTCACGCACGGCCGTGTGCAGGCTGCGATATGAGTTGTCCTTGGGAGACGAAATGTAGTCGTCGAATTCGCCCGAGATGGCGTGGAAGATGTTGTGGATGATCCCCAGCGCCTGATAGCACTCCGCGACCGTATCCACGATGATCCGGATGGCGCGGATATCGTAGATCTGGCTGAAGGGCAGGTTCTTGCGCTCCATCTTGCGGTAGATGCTGTAGATGTGCTTGGGCCTGCCCTTGATCTCGGCTTTCAACCCTTCGCGTGCGAACTGCTCGCGGATGTACGCGATAGTTCGCTCCATGTACTTTTCGCGATCGGCGCGGCGCTCCTGAAGCTGCGAGGCGATGGCGCGGTAAGCTTCCGGGTTCAGATAGCGGAAAGCTAGATCTTCCAGCTCCCACTTGATCTGCCAGATGCCCAGACGGTTGGCGATGGGAGCGAAGATCTCAAGCGTTTCGCGGGCGATCTGCTGCTGCCGCTCTGGCGGCAGGTAGTGCAGCGTGCGCATATTGTGCAGGCGGTCCGCCAGCTTGATGAGGATAACGCGGAAGTCCGACCCCATCGCCAGGAACATCTTGCGCAGATATTCCATCTCGCGGCTGCCGGCCTTGCCGCTGTGCATGCCGTCCACGCCGGTGGGCAGCGCCTTCAGCTTGGTGACGCCGGCCACCAGCTCCGCGATCTTCGGCCCGAACTCGGCTTCGATGTCGGCGAGGGTCACGCCGGTGTCTTCGACCACATCATGCAGCAGAGCGGCGGCGATGGTGGTTGCGTCGAGGTGCATATCGGCCAGGATCTGCGCGACGGCCAGACAGTGGCGAATGTACGGCTCGCCAGAGTTGCGGAACTGGCCCTCGTGGGCTTGACGCGCGCGCTCATAGCTACGCTCGATCAACGACCGATCGGCGTGAGGAAGCGCGGGGAGCGCCTCAAGCACACTGGAGAGATCCGATGTCTTCGTTTGCACGTCCGCAGCCTTTCATCGACGCGGATTGTTAAATAAACAGTATAACGGTCGGCGGGTCGAGTTGCAATGGCTGGCAGCGATCTGGTGCTCGCAGCGAATAGGCAAAGGGTCGGCCGGGCTGCCGCTGCATCTGGCAGGATGAGGCAAACGCACCGGTTTGCGTTATAGTTTAAGGCAGAAACCGTGCATCATCCAACCTGACAGTGGAGGAAAGTGAACCAGTGGGCAGAACACGCACCCAGAAGATTGAGGCGGTCGCGCCGGCGGTAGCGCTCGACTGGCCCCGTCTCGTTTCCATTGTGCTCGCCGTGCTGGGGGTTCTGGTGGCGGGGTATCTGGCCTGGGCAGAAGTCACCGGCAACGAGACGGTCTGCCTGGAAGCCGGGGCGATCAACTGCGAAACCGTGCAGAACAGCGCCTATTCGGTCACCTTTGGGATCCCGGTCGCGGTCTTGGGGCTGGTTGGCTTCATTGGGATGTTGGCGATTTTGCTGCTCGAAGACCAGGTCCCGTTCTTTGCAACCTACGGGCGGACGCTTGTTTTGGCTGCCTCGTTATTCGGCTTTGCGTTTCAGTTCTATCTGACGATTATCGAAGCCACGGTGCTGGAAGCGTGGTGCCAGTGGTGCGTCGCGTCGTTCATCATCGTGACGCTGATCTTCGCTATCGCCATATACCGGCTGTATAAATTCCTGCAGCCGCTGCGCGCCTAGGCTGCAGCGTCCACGACCGAAGAAAGAAAACGGACTGCCGGGGCGGTCCGTTTTTTGCGGTTTCGACTGAATCTGCCGGTGCTTGCCGGCGGTGTTAGTCGTTGGTGCTATGCTGCTGCAACGTGCGCGCGAAGATATCTTCACGCTCGGCGTGGCGCTTGTTCTTCTTCATGCGGCGCTTGTTCGTGCGGGTGTTCGGAAAATCGAGGTCGGCCTTCTCCAGGGCCTGGCGCAGTGCCAGCTCCATCGCCGTCGGCAGATTCTCCTCAGGCTCGTCGTCGGTGTAAGCGGCCTGAGCAGGCTCCTCCAGCGCGCGCACGCTGAGGTCGATCTGCTTCTTGCGGCGGTTCACGCCGATGACCTTGACCTCGATCGAGTCGTCAAGCTGTACGACTTCCGACGGATCACCCACGTAGCCCTTCGCCAGCTCTGAGATGTGCACCAGACCGGGGCGCTCGGCGCCGAAGTCAACGAAGACGCCGAATTTCTCCACGCGCACGACCTTGCCGGTGAAGACGCTGCCGACTGTGATCTCATCCCACGAGACCGACGGGGGCTTGAGCATGGTCAGGCTGATGCGCCCGCGCGCGCGGTCGATATCCTGAACCCAGACGGTGACGCGGTCGCCTTCGTTCAGCACGTCCGTCACATTCTTAACGTGCTTGTCCGATAGCTGAGAGATGTGGAGCAGTCCCGGCCGCCCAACGCCAATATCCACCAGGGCGCCAAACAATTCGATCTTTTTGACGGTCCCTTCGAGTTGCATTTTGGGGGTGAGGTCGTCAATCGAGGTGGGCGCTGAATTGTCGGTCGTCATGTGACTGGCTCCTTGTCCGTGCCGTGGTGTTTCGTGGGGCGGATTATACCTGTTCCGTCTGT
>DYEN01000272.1 GCA_020725705.1 Anaerolinea sp. | reverse complement strand
TGGCGGTGATGTACCTGGGCCGCGTGGTCGAGCTGGCCCCGTCGAAAGTGCTCTATCGCCAGCCGCTGCACCCCTACACCGAGGCGCTGCTCTCGGCGGTCCCCTCGACCAACCCGGACATCAGCCGCGAGCGGATTATCCTGACCGGCGACGTGCCAAACCCGGCCAACCCGCCGCCGGGCTGTGCCTTTCACCCGCGCTGCCGCTATGCCCAGGATATCTGCCGCCAGCAGGTGCCGCCCTGGCGCGAGCTGGCCCCGGAGCACGGCGTCGCTTGCCATTTCGCGGATCAACTCAACCTGGTGGGAGTCAGTTAACCGTGACGTTTGCATCGAAAGAGCAGCTTGCCCGCTGGCTGGCGGATCCCGGCCCGGTCAGCGATTTGCGCGCGCAGATCCGCCGGTCGCCAACCACACCGCACCTGCTGGACGCTATCCGGGCGGAAATCCCCGACCGGGGCGCGATCCCGGCCCTGACCTACACGCTCTACCGGACCTTCGAGCGCGAAGGCACGCGCGGCCCGTACGAGAATCCCTACTTCCTCAAGCGCGCCCGGCTAACCCGCAGCGTGCTTGAGCTGCTGGCCGGCGACGACTCCGCGCTGGATCCCGTTCACGATCTGGCGTGGAGCATCTGCGAGGAGACGACGTGGGTCCTGCCTGCGCACGAGGAGCAGGGGCCGGACTATTGGGAGATTAACCCGCCGTTCGTACGCACCGAGCCGCTCGGCGCGCACACAATGCTCACCCGCGAGCCGGACTCGATCGACCTCTTCGCCGCCGAGACGGGCGCAGCTCTGGCCGAGACGGTGTATCTGATCGGCGACCGGCTGGCGCCTGAAGTGCGGCAGCGCATCCGTCAGGAAGTCGAGCGGCACATCTTCCGCCCCTATCTGGCCCGCGCGCGTGATCACTGGTGGTTCCAGGGGCCGCTTAACTGGAACGGGGTCTGCAACGGCGCGGTAGGGCTGGCGTTCTTGCGGCTGGAGCAGGACCGCCCAACACTGGTCCAGGTGCTGGCGCTGGTGTTGGAAGGGTTCGAGGCCTATCTGGCGACCGGCTTCGAGGCCGACGGTGGCTCGATCGAAGGCGTGGGCTACTGGAACTATGGCCTGATGTACTTTATCACCGTGGCCGAGCTGCTGCGCGAGATCTCGCGGGGCGAGCTGGACCTGCTGACTCTGCCGCGCCTGAAGGCCATCGCCGCTTATCCGCCCGGCATGGCGCTGGCCGCGCCCAACCGCTTCATCAACTTCGGCGACTCGACCGAGACGCAGACGCTCTCGGCGGGCGTGGTCACGCGGCTGGCCGAGCGCACCGGCGTGGGCGAGTTGCGCACCCTGCTGGCGCCGCTGGGCGGCGGCACGGCGACCTCGGAAGGCGGAGCATATATCGCGCCGGATTTCGCCAAACGCTTCGGATACAACTTCTACTCGAAGCTGCCCATCATCATGCGCTCTGCCGCCTGGTGGGACTGCACGCAGCCCGTCCCGCCGCTGGAGCAGCGTGACTTCGTCCTGCCGGACACGGGTGTGATCAAGCTGGTGGCGCACACCGAGCGGGATCAGACCGTGATCCTGGTCACCAAGGCGGGGCACAACGACGGCCACCACAGCCATACCGACGTAGGGACTATGATCGTCAACGTGGACGGCGAGAGCCTGCTGCCCGATCCGGGGCGCGGTTATTACAGCAAGGACTATTTCCGCCAGGCGCGCTACCAGAACGTCTTCAACAACTCGTACAGCCACAGCGTGCCGCGCATCGGCGGGCGGTTGCAGGCGCCAGGGCCGGAGTTCGGTGGGCGCCAGCAGTTCCACGGTACGATCGTCGATCACGGGCAGCGCGGCGCGGTGAAGTACGCGGTGATCGACTTCCACACCGCCTACGACCTGCCGGCGCTGCGCCGGGCACGCCGCACGCTGGAACTGGATACGCGGACCGGCGCGATCCTGCTCGCCGACGAGTTCGCCTTCGACGGCGAGCCGCTGGCGATCGAGGAAGCCTTCACCACCTGGTCACCGGTCGAAGTGGTCGACAGCCGCGCGCGGATCACCGGCGAGCGAGCCGCGCTGGAACTGGAGATCGTCGAGCCGGCGGGAGCGGTGTTCACGCTGGAGTCGCTGGCGCAGGCGTGCCGCGAGAACGCGATCGACGGCACGCTGCTGCGGCTGGCGGCGGCTCTGCCCGCCGGCGCGACTCGCTTTGCGCTTCGTATCACGCCACAACCAAAGGATGCCCGATGAGCCACTGGCCTTCTGAGTTCCGCACCTTTCGCGACGAGAAGACGGGGCGGACGATCACACAGTTGACGTCGACCGGCAACAACGTTCATTTCTATTTCACCGAGAATTCCTTTG
>DYEN01000271.1 GCA_020725705.1 Anaerolinea sp. | reverse complement strand
CCCCTATGTCCCCACTTGTGTGAGTTCCCCAGGCTCACACCAGGTTTTAGTATACGTTAGAATAACATACTGTAGAAAAGGAGTTTAGTCCTGTTAGCGATATTTCACAGTTTTTTCAGGTTGTTCACTGAGACACAAATGCTATTCGTGTAATTCTGCCTGTAGCATACACATACACGCTAAAGAAGCTGAGTAATCAGCCGGACGGATAGGATTTAGCGCGTGAAGATGACGTCGATGGTTTGGTCGGCAGTGAGGCTGAACCGAAACTCGAGGATCGGCTGGTCCAGCGTATAGCTGTTTGTTGGCTCAGGCGCGATATGGACGGCCTGCGCCCCCGGCGGCAGCCGGAGCTGGACGTCGACCTGCTCGGCGAGCGTGCCCGGCTGCTTCTGAATCAACAGACGATAGCGGCGGTACGTCCCGATGCTCTCGACAAGCTGTGGCGTCCGGTACACATACCGGACGCGCAAGCTGGCATTATAGTCGACTTGCAGATTCGACACAAACAGGGTGTGTTCGGCGGTGTTGGCGGTAGTTGGCTCAAAGGGCAGGTTGTCGAACCCGATCAGCATGCTGGCTGCCGGGGCGAAAACCTGAAGGATGGTGTGATAGTTGATGTCGTTATAGTGCGCGGGGTGAACGGCCGGGTCAAGCTCGGCCACGCGAGCCGGAAAGTCGTAGCTTACGGCGGCGGTGCTTTCCAGCGTGCCATCGGGCAGGATCTCGACATCGTAGGTCGTCTGGCGCAGCACCGAGCGGCTGGACTTGCTGCCCAGGTTGGCGTCGGCCACCAGCAGGTAATCGCGATCCACACCCGGCTCTTGTTTGCCGGACCACCCCAGCGCATCGATGGCATCGTTGAGCTGGGCATCGACAAAGTAGATCATGATGTGCTTCTCGCGCAGCGCCTGAAGCACAGCCCGGCGCAGATCGGCGTTGCGCTCCGGGTCGACCTGCTGCCAGTCCGTCAGGATCTGCCGGTAGAGCGCCGCGACGAACTGCTTGTGCTCGTCGTCGCTGCCCTCGGCGCGGATGGTGTACACCGCCTCGCGGAAGTTCTCGGGCGTGATGCGCTCGCCGTACTCGGCGATTGTCACACTGCCCAGCCCCTGCAAAATGTACTCAAAGCCGACCAGGTCGATGCCGATAACGCCATCAACCGGCGAGGCCGGGTTGCCCCCGTTGTCGTAATACCAGGCCGCCATCGCCGCCGTAGACGGGAAATCTGCATGCCAACTGCTGTCCCAGGCGGCATAGATCGGCTGCGCGTACTGAATCCACCACGGCGGAATCTGGATCTCGCTCGCCATCTCCGCCGGCGGGGGATTGGGGCTGGTGGCCGTGGTTGCGCTGTAGTTGAAATCGGCAATGCGCCCTTTGCGGACCGTCATCCAGCCGTAGGTGCTGATATAGCCGCCTGAGGGGCGCAGTTCGTCACTGTTGGCCGACAGCACCAGATAGGACTGCTCGTCGTCCAGACCAAGCGCAACGGTCAGCAGCGCGGGCGCGTCGAGCAGCAGGTCGTTGATCTCGCGCACTTGCGCGTGATAGCGCGCCAGCCCGTCCACCGTAACCAGCAGCGACGGGGAGACGTCCTCGAGCCGCAGCCCGGCGATAGTAGTCTCGGCGCGGCGCAGGTGCGCGTCCGCGCTGAGGAACTGTCCCCGCCCCAGTTGCAGCAGCTCGACCACGCGCTCGCCCGATGAAAACTGCGGGTTGACGGTTTCGCCTTTTTCGCCTTCGGTCAGGAAAAACAGCGTGGGACTCAGGCCGTTGAGCATCTCTCTGGCGGCCCGCGTCAGTTCGCGCGCCGCGTCCAGGGCGACGAGCGAGGTTTCGACATCGGCGCTGGCGAAGGCCACAGGCCGCAAGAACGACGTCTGCCGGTCCGCGCTGCGCAGACGCTGGTCCAGCTCGTTGACACTGGCTTGCAGCCGCTCGAAGTCGGCCAGGGTGAGTTCGGTGCCAGGCGTCCGGTTGATGCTGGCTATCACGCGGCTGAGGCCGTTCCAGGCGTCGGTCACCTGGCTGCGCGCGTTGAAGACCAGCACCAGACTGCCCATGATGACCACCGCCAGGACGCTGACGAGGACCACCAACAGCATCCGGAAATTGATACGGCGGATGCGGCGGCGCAGCTTGCGCAGCGGTGTGCTGCGGCTCCGCCGCCTGCGGCGATGTTCCTGAGGCTTGACCAGTTCGGGCAGGGTTTCGGTGTCGAGTTCGTGCATGGTCTTCAGCAGTCCCAATTGACCGGCGGCGCGTCCCGGTTACTGCTTGCGAGACGACTTGTCTTGCGCGTAGTAGTAATAGTAGTAGCTTCCGCCGTAGTTGTAGCCCTGTTCGCGCGCGCTGACGGCGTTGAGCACCACGCCCTTCACCTCGATGCCAAGCTGGTCCATCTGCTCTTTGGCGCGCAGCGCGGCAGCGCGGCGGGTTTCGCCGGCGTCGAGGACCATCACTACCGGCGCCTTGATGGCCGCCGCCAGCACGGATGCGTCCGCGACCACCAGGCAGGGCGGCGTGTCGAACAGCACGATATCGACATTCTTCGACGAGCGAAACACCTCGTACCAGTGCTGCATCGCGATCGAGCCAAGCACTTCCGCCGGGTTGAGCGGCACAAACCCGCTGGAGATCACCCGCAGGCCGGGAATCTCGGTGTCTTGCAGGCATTCCAGCAGGTTCTGCGGCAACCCGCTGCGCCCTCCATCCGGCGAGATCTCGTTCGGATCGGCCGAGAGCAGCGTGGATAGGCCCACCTCATTCTTCAGCCCAAACGCCTCGTGGATGCGGGGGCGTCGCAGGTCGGCGTCCACCAACAACACGCGCAGGCCGGCCATTGCCATCGTCACCGCCAGATTCGCGATCGTGACGCTCTTGCCCTCGGACGGACCAGGGCTGGTGATCACATAGGCGCCTTTCGACCAGCTACCGTTCGACGCAAACAGCAGGTTGGTGCGCAGTGTCCGGTACTGCTCCGAAACAGGCGATCCCGGATCATGATAGGTGATCAGGCGCTGAGGGTAGGTATCGCGCGATTTGCCAAAACGCGGGATCGTCGCCAGAGTGGGCACGGCCAGCGTTTGGGTGGCCTCATCCGGTGTGCGGATCGTGTCGTCCAGATATTCGATCAGCAGCGCGATTCCCGCGGCCAGCGCTCCGCCGACGATCGCGCCGAGGAGCGTGGTGGAGAAAATGTTGTTGCCGGTGGGCGAGGTTGGGATGCGCGCTTCCTCGACGACGGTCAGCGAGTTGGTCCGGCGCTGAAGTCCGGCGACGGTGTTCGAATACTGCGCGATATTGGCCGAGATGTTCACAATACGATCGGCGATGGTGTTGCGCTGTTCGCGCAGTTCGGCCAGTGTGGCGGCGTCTTGAGCCAGGGTGATCTGCCGGTCGATGCTGTTCAGTTCCTCGCGCGCCTGCTGCAGTTCTGACGTTAACTGGCGGATTTCCTCGTTGGCGAGGTCGATCTGCGCCTGCTGTTCCGGCGTCAGATTCGACGGGCTGTTAAGAATTAACTGCCGCGCCACTTCGCTCGCCATCTCCGCCGCGAGCACGGGGTCGCTATACGTCACCGTCAGCCGCAGCAGCGAGGTCCCCTGGATGACCTGGGCCGTCAGCGCGTCTCCCAGAACGGCTGCCGAAAGCGGAAAATCGCGCGCTTCGATGGCCGCCTCAAGGACATTGCGGCTTTTGGCGAGCACCGCGTAGGTCTGGGCCAGCGCTGCGCCGGTGTTGAGATCGCCGAGCTGGGGGTTGGGCGTGTCCAGGGAGCTACCGACCTGGATCGTGACGTCTGCCTGGTACATATCCGGCCGGCGGCTGGCCGTGAGAAAGGCCGCGCCACCCGCCAGAAAGGCACCCAGAAAGAGCAGCCAAAACCATTTACGAAATAATCGTATGTACGCGACCAGTTCCATGGCAATCCTGTTTGAGCCTTGCGAGACGGAGACTTCGAGGGACGCCGGCTCGCGCTCGGGTTGTGCTTAAGCGATCGAAATAGGGTTCGGACCTGTCAGCAGGGTGTTTGACGCGCCAATGGCGGATGTCTCACATCCGCGTCAATGAGCATCCGTGTTCGTGGTCAACGACCGCACATCGGAAAGGGGCCTGACCCGCGACCGGCTAATCTGGCGGTATTGTAGCACCTGATGGTCGTCGCGCAAGCGACCGGCTAGCTCTTTTGGGGCTTACGAGACTCGATTCCGTAAATTTAACGAAATCTTCAGATGCGGTATTCTCGTTTTTAGTGCTATTATACACATATGTCTGTGTATCTACGTCCATGATGCTCTTGTTGCACCACGCTTTAATTCCGCACTCAGGTAAGCGGGAAGACTAAGGAGTTCTTTCCAATGCGTTGGCGAACGATGCTTTCTGCGCTCATTCTGGTCGCGATCAGTGGGTCAGTTCTTTTGCCAGCCGGGTCGGTGGCCGCGCAAGGAAATCAGAACACCTGCCAGCAGTTCATCCGGCGTGTCATTAATGAACTGGGCACCGGTTGCGCCCGGCTGGATAGTAATAGCATCTGCTATGGCTACGACGACGCCGAGGCACTGCCCATCGAAGGCATTTCCTGGCCGGTCGGGGCGTTCGACGCACCAGGAGATCGCCTGCCGGTCACCGAAGTGGCCAGCGTCAAGACTTCCGAGTTTGACCTTGAGGGCCGGACCTGGGGCTTCTCGGTCATCAAGATCGATGCCTACACCGGTCTGAATGAACAGACGGGCGAGCCTGAGACCGCCGAACTGCTCTATATCCTGCCGGGCGGGGTGGAGCTAGAAGCGGCGACCATGCCCGAGTACGACGAGAACGGCGAGCTGATCCTCGACGAGGAGCATTGGGCGCCGCTGCAGAAAGCCTACCTGCGCAATTTGTTTGACGCGCCGGAATGCAGCGAAGCCATCCCGCCGTTCCTGTTTGTTCAGAGCGAGCCGGACGAGGCGATCGACCTCGTGGTCAACGACGCGCTGATTCGGCTGGAAGGCACCATTCTGCTCGAAGTGCTGCCGAACTTCGATGCCACCGCCGGCGATCGGCTGCGCCTGACGACGATCTACGGCATGGCGACGGTCAACCCGGACTCGCCCAACGAGACGCTGGTCCCGCCGGGCTTCTTTGTGGAGATCTGCCTGGATGAGGAAGAAGACCTGGGTCTGGACCGCCAGGAGAATGACCTGCCGGTGGGCGACTGCGACTGGACGGCGCCGCAGCCGTTGAGCCAGGACGACCTGAACCGCATGCCGTCTTTGAATCTGCTGCCGCGCAACATCATGTTCTACAACATCGTCATCCCGCGCATCGTCGTCGCGTCCGGCATTGGCGGCCCGTCGAACCGGTTCTTCTTCGTCAACCCGGCGGCGCTGCGT
>DYEN01000270.1 GCA_020725705.1 Anaerolinea sp. | reverse complement strand
ATCTTTCAGCCCATCCCCACCGACTACGACACCGCGCTCCAGACCATGATCGCCGGCGGCACGCCACCTGACATCGCCATGGTCAGCGACGGCCTGTTCAACTCGCTGGTGCCCACCGGCGTGCTGGTCAACCTGCAGCCTTTCGTTGACGCCAGCGATATCGATTGGGATAACATCTGGCCGTCTGCCATCGGGCGCTATCGCTGGGACGCCGAGACCAAGACCTTTGGTTCCGGCGACATCTACGCACTGCCGCGCGACATCGGCCCCACCGTGCTGTATATCAACGTGGATCTCTTCGAGGCCGCGGGCGTGGAACTGCCCGATCCGATCGTGCCCATGACCTGGGACCAGATCATCGACATCGGAACCCGAATCACAGTCGATGCGGCGGGCCGGCACCCCGACGAAGAGGGGTTCGATCCCACGACCGTTGAGGTGTGGGGCGTGGGCGATCTGTGGTATGAAAACACGGTCTATGGCAACGGAGGCCGCGTCCTGAGCGAAGACGGCCGCACCTTTGTGGCGCCCTACGATCAGAACACCATCGACGCGATCCAGTTCCTGGCCGATCTCCGTCATGTGTACCAGGTGCGCCCCAGCACCGCGCAGATCGCCTCGATGAGCGAGTCGCAGATGTTCGAAACGGGCCGTGTGGCGATGACGACCTGCGGCCGCTGGTGCGTGACGAACTACCGCCGTGTCCTGGACTTCGAGTGGGACGTCCGCCCGAACCCGGTCGGGCCAAGCGGCCAGATCACGTCTTTCAACAACCAGGAAGACTGCACCTTCAGCGGCTGGTCCGGCTCGGTCGGTCTCGCGATCATCAAGGGCAGCAAGGGCGAGCAGTACGCGGAGCAGGCGTACCGCTTCATCGAGTTCATCTTCGGCGAAGAGGGGCAGATCGAGCAGGCGAAGCTGGGCTTCCAGATCCCGAATCAGATCGACGTCGCTCACACTGACGTCTTCCGCCAGCCAGGACTGCCGCCTGCCAACGTCGAGCCGTACTACGAGGCTGCGCGCTGCCAGTTGCCCGGCCCCTGGACGCAAACCCCGGTCTTCGGCCAGTGGTTTGACGACCTGTTCTGGAATAACGTCTGGCCGGCGGTCGTGATCGACGGCACGATGTTGGCCGAAGACGCTCTGCTCGAGAACGCCGCGGCGTTCCAGCAGGGGCTTGACGAAGCGTGGGCCACGCTCGACTGAGGTCGAGAGCATCGCTCGCACTGAAAACCTGGCACTCGGCACGATCATGAGTGCCAGGTTTGACCTTTTGAGGAACCACTATGGCCGCCACAGTCTCCCGAACGACCAAACGGTCTCGTTTCAGCCTCAGTCTGTCGCAGCGCGATGCTGTGTGGGGATACCTGTTCGTCGCGCCGGCGATCATCGGGTTTATCGTCTTCGCCGTGGGGCCGCTGATCGCCTCGTTGATTCTGAGCTTTACCCGCTGGAACCTCGTCACCGATCCCCAATGGATCGGCCTGCAGAACTGGCGCACTGTCTTCACCTTCTCGGCTGCCGAAACACCCCCCGCCCTCGATCCGGACACGGGAGAGAGGCTCTTCCGCTGCGGACGCGAAAAAGTCCTGGAGTCGCAGGTAGCCGTTCTGGAAGGGACCGTCGATGCGCGCACGCGCCGCGTGATCACGTGCGATCCGATCTATACCGTGGCGTCCGACGTGCTGCCGCGCGGCTACCAGGAAATCACCCGGATCACGCTCGGCGACAAAGTCTACGTCCTCGGCTCGCGGGATCCAATCTTCTGGAAGAGCCTGTACAACACCGCTTTTCTGCTGTTGGGCATCCCGGTCTCGATGACGCTGTCGCTGCTGATCGCGATCATGCTCAACCAGGGGCTGCGCGGCACTGCGCTCTTCCGCGCCATCTATTACCTGCCCAGCATCCTGCCCATCGCCGCCACCGCCCTGATCTGGACGTGGATCTTCAATCCGGATTTCGGCCTGCTCAATTACTTCTTGGGGCAGATCGGCCTGCCCAAAGATATCAGGTGGCTGGGCGATCCGGCCACAGTCAAGCCGGCGCTGATCGTGATGGGCGTCTGGGGCGGGCTGGGCTTCGGCATTCTGATCTACCTGGCCGCGCTACAGAACGTCCCTCGCCACCTGTATGAGGCCGCCGAGATCGACGGCGCAGGGACGCTAGCGCGCTTCCGCTATATCACCTGGCCAAGCCTGACGCCAACCACGTTCTTCCTGCTTGTCACAGGCATGATCGGCGGGTTTCAGAACTTCATTCAGCCCTACATCATGACTAACGGCGGCCCCTATTTCGCCTCGACAACAACGGTGATGGTGATCTGGCAGAACGCCTTCCGCGACCTGCAAATGGGATACGCCTCGGTGCAGGCCTGGGTGTTGGGGACCATCATCATCATCATCACAATCATCAACTTCCTGATCGCACGTCGCTGGGTCTACTATCAGTTCGAGGCCTGAGCCATGATCGAGAGCAAGAGCGAAAGCACCGGCGCAATCCCTCGCTACTACGTCGGGCAGCGAGAGAAGCGCATCATCTTCAAGACGATTTCGTACATCGTGGTCACGGCGGGCGCCTTCACCATGCTGCTGCCGTTCTTCTGGATGCTATCCACGTCGTTCAAGCCGGAGCGCGGGGTGTTCCAGATGCCGCCGCAGTGGATCCCGCAGCCGTTTACCACCGAGCACTACGAAGAAGTCTGGCGCGTCAACAATATGGCGCGCGGGATGTGGAACTCGTTCTTCGTGGCGTTCACCAGCACGGCAGGCGAGATCTTCACCAGCACGCTGGCAGGCTTTGCCTTCGCGCGCATCCGCTTTCCGGGTCGCAATTTCCTGTTTGGGATGCTGCTGCTGACCATGATGATCCCGGGGGTGGTCACCATGATCCCCGCCTTCATCTTATTCAGAGAGCTGGGGTGGCTGAACAGCTTCCGGCCGCTGATCATCCCCCTGCTCTTTGGAACGCCGTTCGCGCTGTTCCTCAGCCGGCAGTTCTTCACCGGCCTGCCCAGCGAGCTGGAAGACGCCGGCAAGGTCGACGGGGCAAACTTCTTCCAGATCTACTGGCGGATCTTCATGCCGCAGGCCAAGCCGCTCGTCGCGACCCTGTTTGTGCTGGGCTTCATGGCTCGCTGGAACGACTTCCTCGGCCCGCTGATCTACCTGCAGCAAGAGAAGCTCTACACGCTACCACTGCTGCTGGCACGGCTGAATACGCTCTATGTCCAGAAGTGGTCGATGCTGATGGCCGGCTCGATGATCGCGCTGCTGCCCATCCTGATTTTGTTCCTGTTGCTGCAGCGTTTCTTCATCGAGAGCGTCGCCTTCTCAGGTCTTAAAGGATGATGTTGATGCGTCGCACGCGCTTGATCCGGCGGCTGGGTTGGGCCTTGCTGGTCACGCTGCTGGCCCTGCCGCCGGTTACCTTAACGGACACTGTCATGTCGCAAGAGCCAACTTTCCGCAACCCGGTGCTGGCCTTCCGCGGAGCAGACCCGTGGATGGTGTACCACGAGGGGAACTACTACCTGATTACGACTTCGGGCGGATCGGAGCTGTTCATGCGCCGGTCACCGACCATCGGCGGGCTGCAGAGCGCCAGGCCGGTCCGCGTCTGGCAGGACTATACAGCTGACCGTTGCTGCAATATGTGGGCGCCCGAGCTTCATCTACTGGATGGCCCCAACGGCCCACGCTGGTACCTGTACTACACTGCCGGCCCGGTATCCCAGGACTTCGGCAAAACACAGCACACGCACGTCCTCGAAAGCGAGGGGACGGACCCGCTCGGCCCATACACCTACAAGGCGCGCGTCTACGACCCAAACCACGATACCCCGCAGCTTGACGGCAGCATTCTGCAATGGGAAGGGGAGTTGTATTTTCTGGTCTCGGTGTGGGATGAGTACGGCCAGAGCCTGTACATCGCGCCGATGAGCAACCCGTGGACCATCAGCGGCGACCGCGTGCGCATTTCCAGCCCGACCTATCCCTGGGAACGGCACCTGTTCACGGTCAACGAAGGACCGGTCGCGCTCATCCACGACGACCGGCTGTTCATCATCTATTCGGCCAGCGCCTGCTGGGGGCCGGAATACAAGCTGGGGATGCTTACCTTCACCGGCGGGGACGTCCTCGATCCGGCTGTCTGGGTCAAACACCCGGAGCCGGTGTTCGAGCAGTCGCCCGAAAACGGCGTGTACGGGCCGGGGCACAACGGTTTCTTCAAATCCCCGGACGGGACTGAAGACTGGATCATCTACCACGCCAACAACTCGCCGAGCGGTGGCTGCGACAACCGGCGAACCACCCGCGCGCAGCCTCTTACCTCCAACGAGGACGGCACGCCCAATTTTGGCGTCCCGGTCTCGCTGGACACCGAGTTGCCCGTCCCATCCGGCGAACAGGCGGTGAACCCATGAAACGGCGCCAGTTTCTCAGAGCCGGCCTGATCGCCGGTGCCGGGCTGGTAGCGTCGCCCGCCCTGCTGCTATCGGGCAGCCGTTCACCTCACGCGCACGGTGATGACGCGACGCCCACCCCGTCCGCCGGCCATACACCCGCCAGTCTGGAGTTGACGGGGACCTTCCGGCAGGTGCACGACCCGTGCATCATTCGCGAGGGCGAGACCTATCACCTGTTCTGCACCGGCGCCGGCTTGATGGCACGCAGCTCGCCCGATCTGCGCGCGTGGAAGCTGCACGACGACGTGTTCCGCTCCATCCCGGCCTGGGCGCGCCAGGCCGTCCCCGGCGTCAGCAACCTGTGGGCGCCGGACATCTCGTACTTCAATGGCTTGTATCACCTGTACTATTCCGTCTCGACCTTCGGTAGCAACCTTTCGTGTATCGGGCTGGCCACCACGCCCACCCTAGACCGCACGTCGCCCCACTTCGGCTGGACCGACCGGGGCATGGTCATCCGGTCCACACGCACCGATGACTGGAATGCGATCGATCCGAACCTGGTTCTCGATGAAGACGGGCAACCCTGGCTGGCATTCGGCAGCCATTGGAGCGGGATCAAGATGCGGCGCCTTGACCCGGAGACAGGGCTGCTCTCCGCCGAGGACGAAACGCTTTATGCCCTGGCGAGCCGCGCCGTCCATCCAAGAGCGATCGAGGCGCCGTTCATCATCCGGCACGAGGGGTTCTACTATCTCTTTGTCTCGTTCGACGCCTGCTGCCGCGGGGTGGACAGTACCTACAAGATCATGGTCGGGCGCGCCCAGCACATCACCGGGCCGTATGTCGACCGGGCGGGAGTGCCGATGCTAGAAGATGGCGGCACGCTTGTCCTGGCCGGCGATGATCACTGGCGCGGGCCGGGCCATAACGCTGTGCTGCAAGAAGCAAGCGGGGACAAGCTGGTCTATCACGCTTACGATGCCCGCTTCGGCGGCGTCCCCACGCTGCGCATCTCCCCGCTGGAATGGGACGCGGACGGCTGGCCGTTCGTCCCGCCTGCATGACCCGTGCGGAGTGCGGCGTGCGCGGGACATATACCAATCCGGTCTACAGCGACTACTTCGCCGATCCGTTCGTGCTGCGCCACGACGGAACCTACTATGCCTATGGGACGGCGCCGCACGGTCCCGACCGGCAGGTATTCCCCGTGCTGACCTCGCCCGACCTGGTTCACTGGCACCGCGCCGGGTGGGCGCTGACCCTGCCGCCCGGCGCAGACGACGCCTGGGCGCCGGAAGTTGCGTTTGACGGCCAGCGGTTCTATCTCTACTACTCGGTACACGGTATCGACGGTCGTGATCATCAGCTTCGCGTGGCGCACAGCCCGCATCCACTCGGCCCCTTCACGGATTGCGGGATCGTGCTCGTCCCTGACGATCCCTTCACCATCGACGCGCACCCGTTCCAGGCTCACGACGGCCAGTGGTACCTGTTCTATGCGCGCAACTTTTTGGAGCCGGACGGCGCGGCGCGGGTCGGGACCGGGATCGTAGTCGACCGCCTGTTGACGATGACATCCCTGGCCGGAGAGCCGCGTGTCGTGGTGAGACCGCATGCGGACTGGCACTTGTTCCAGGCCCAACGCGCGATCTACGGCGGCGTCTACGATTGGCATACCGTCGAAGGCCCCGCGCTGCGCTACCACGACGGGCGCTACTTCTGCTTCTATAGCGGCGGCGCCTGGGAACGCGAGAACTACGGCGTGTCGTATGTCGTCGCCGATCATCCGCTGGGGCCATATCACCTGCCCGCCGGGTTGGACGGCCCGCTGCTGCGCTCGGTTGCCGGGCGTGTGATCGGTCCGGGGCACAACTCGTTCACTCCCTCGCCGGACGGCACGCGGGAGTACATGATCTATCACGCCTGGGACCCGGCCAGGACCGCCCGGCTGATGCGCATCGACCGCCTGATGTGGGATGACGCGGGCCACCCCATCGTCGCCGGCCCAACCTGGACCCCTCAGCCCGCGCCTTAATGCTGCCGTCCGGGTCCGGCGAACTGGATCACGCCGTAGCGACCGGTCGTCCGCCAGGCCGGGTCGTCCCAGTCGGCGGCACGGATACGTTCGGCGGGAACGCCCACCAGCGCGTCGCTCTTGATGCTCCGCAGAGCCAGCAGCGGCGCGGGGAAGTAATCGAGCGCCTCGGCGAAGGACACACCCGCGTCCCAGATCGCGTCACCCACCACGCGCCGGTAGTTCACGTCACCCTTGACTACTACCAGACGCGCCTGTGCCAGTACCCGCCGCAGCGAGTCCGGCATCTCCCACAGGAAGCGGCTGCTGGTCCACATTGCCGGCGCCGCCAGGCGCAGCCGCCCCGCCTGCCACGCCTCGCGCAGGCGCCGCGCCAGCGCCGCAGGTCGTCCGCCGCACCCTTCCAGCGCGCGGATGGTCTGCCACACGTCCGGGATCGTGGTGTCGGATACGAAGACCGGATACGCCTTCACATGCACCACCACCGGCACCCCCTGCTCCAGAAAGGCATCCGCCAGCGCCAAATCGACGGCCAGCTCCAGCCCGGCGTTGTCGATCACCAGATGCACCGGCTGCCCCGCACGGTCGCCGGGCGAAGCCAGGTAGGCCAGCGCGGCGCCCCGGTCATCGACCAGCAGATCGTCGTCCGTGGCGGTTTCTTCGACCAGATCGCCCGCCACGTGGCTCAGGTCGGCGCGGTTGCCCCACAGTGCCGACAGCAGCAAATGTGACAGGCGGTCCGGGTTGCCTTCCTCGCCCTCGAGCACCCGGTCGAATGCGTCCCACAAACGGTCGCTCTCAAGTTCTGACTGCTTGATCGGCGCAAACGGATCGCGCCCCGTCTCGTGCCAGCGCACCACCTGGATCAGATGCCGGTAGAGAAACGTCTCGACGAAGAACCACGCGCCGTGCTGCCAGGTGAGGGGCTGGAACATCCGCGTATGGGCATGGTAGGCGTCTGCCCACTCATCATAATCCGGCGGCGGGGCCGGCACGTCGTCGAGCATGGGAACCGGCTCCCCAGCGAGCAGCGCAGCGCGCAGCCGCTCGATCTGCTGCCGGATTTCCGGCGAGTAATCCGGATTGGCCTCGATTACATCGCGCAGAATGCCGGGAATCCGCTCGGTCATGGTGTGCCGCGCGAATGCGTTCTCCATGGTTAGCGGGCGGGGGCGGGCCGGGGTCTGGTCTGTCATCATTTCCTCTTTCCTTGTGGGCTGGGCTGCGGCTGCCAGCGCCGCGTGCCGCCTATAGGGCCTGAGATTCAGATCATATAGGGACCGGTCGCTTCGTCAAAGTGCGCTTCGCCCACTGCAAAAAAGCAACAGGCCAGGGCGACGGGGATCGTCCTGGCCTGACGGGTGGTGCCGTGTTGGCGGCGAGTTACTGGCCGGGTCCCTGCGGCAGACCGATAACCTGGACAAGCGATGGATCGGCTGTGACCCAGCAGTTGCCGCTTGCGTCCGTCACGCAGGTGACGCGATACCACAGACCATCGAAGCTCCGCCCGGTGATATGTGCCTGCTCGCCCACGCGCATGATCGCTTCCACAGCGTAGGTGAGGCCGGGGCCGGAGCGCAGGCGCACGTTCGCGAGCGCCACCAGATACGACGGCGGTGTGCTGACCACATCGCCGGACGGGACGGGGATGGTCAGAACCTGACCGACAAAGATGCGGCTGGGGTTCGCGATCCCGTTGATCTGCGCCAGCAGCGCGGTCGTGACGTTGAAGCGGCGCGCGATGGCTGACAGCGTGTCACCCGGCTGGACGCGGTAGGTAGTCTGGCCGCCCGGCACCGGCTGCGGCACGGGCTGCGGGCTGGTGTTAACCGGCGCGACGCACAGAGTCTGCCCCGCGTAGATCAGGTTGGCGTTGGACAGACCGTTCGCAGCGCGCAGCACGGCCACGGTGGTGTTGTAGCGCAGCGCGATGCGGAACAGGTTCTCGCCACGCTGAACAGTGTGATACTGCTGACACAGCGCAGACGCCTTTGTTTCCGAGACGACTGCCAGTGAGCTGGCGACCAATATCAGAGACGCCAGAAGGAAGATAAGCGGGCGATGGCGATGCATGGCCTGGGGCCTCCCTAAACTCGAATGCAGGACTCACGTCCACAGTGATGTTCTCAGCATAGGCGCGTTCGCGGGCGCGTTCATCCGTCTTCCGGCGGATGCTCGGTCTGACCTTCGGCGTATTCTTTCACAAGCTGCGCCGGGGCGAACCTTCGTACCAAAGCGAAGGCCGGGGCGATGGCAATCGTCCTGGCCTGCTGATGCCGATTAGCGGGACAGAATGTCTAGCGCGGGGCAACAGGCAGCGCGTACATCTGGAACCGCGGAGACCCGGCCTGTGCCCAGCCCTGACCGTCGACGTTCGACGTCTAAGCAACCGGAAACCACTCGCCATCAGCACTGCGCCCCAGCACCAGCGCGGTTTCACCTTCGATCTAGGTCTCACAGCCGCGGGCAAGCTGGCGGGCACAAAAAAACGAGCGGGCAATCCGGCCCGCTCCGCGCGATCATGCTTCCGCTGTGCGCCGGTTTAGCGGCGCAGGCTGCATCTGCCGCCCTCGCCCTGGCCACTGACTTCCCACACGATGACTTCGGCGTCGATGTGGGTACTCTTGAGGATGCGCGCCACCGAGATGCGGTGATGCCCGTCGACGACGAAATAGCGATCCCCCAGCGCGATAAGCTGGACCGGCGGCAGCGACTTACCCTGCAGAATAGCCGTCGCCACCTGCACCCAACGCTTCTCGGCGTGATAGTCGAGCGGGTAGAATTCGCTGTCGAAGTTGCCGGCGCCGTCCAAGCTCCCTTGAATGCAGTCTATCGGAACGGTCCGCACGCCCTCATCGTGGCGCCCGGTCAGATGTAGCCCGTCCCGGGCGCGATCGAACTGCTCCAGCCGGCGCAGCCGGCCGTGCAGCCGCGCCACAAGGCGCTTGCGGCGGGCGACATGCACCGCGTGCTCGAACAGGCGAACGGCCTGCGACGAAACAAACCCGGCGCTAGTCAGGTGCCCGGAAGATTGTTCGGTGATAGGGAAGGGTGCAAACACGGTGTTCTCTCCTCGCAGGCCACGCGCCCGGCGCGATCGCCCAACACCTCTATTTCCTACGTATTCAGGGTACGATCCGTTGCTGTCCCGGCACATCCGTCTTTAGGCCGAGCGCGACTCGCACTTCGGATGGGCGCCGCGAGGATTTCGTTTTTCGTAAAAACGCATATGATTAAGGTAGTTGTTTAGAAGCTCATAGACCTTAGCAGCACGGGCATCTGGTCTGAATCTGTGTCATTTCGAAATAGCAAAGGGAGAGTTGACCATGCTCAAAGAGTTTCGTGATTTTATCATGCGAGGCAATGTCCTCGACCTGGCGGTCGGCATCATCATCGGCGCGGCGTTCACAACGGTCGTCAATTCGCTGGTGAACGACATCCTGATGCCCCCCATCGGCGTTCTGGTCGGCGGTGTCGATTTCTCGGATATCGGCATCACCTTAAAGAGCGCCAGCGGCGATGATCCCGAAGTGCGGATGGGCATCGGGCTGTTTATCAACGCGGTGATCAACTTCCTGATCGTGGCCGCCGCCGTGTTCGTCGTCATCAAGGCGTTCAACCAGATGATGGCCCGCGCCCGCCGCAAGGAAGAGGAAGCGCCGGCTGCACCTGCCGAGCCAACCGTGGATGAGAAGCTGCTGGCGACTCTGGAGCGCCTCAACGCCACGCTGGAGAAGCTGGAGCAGCGCCCGCCCGCCTAAGGGTGTGCTCGGGCCCCCTCTGGCCCCCGCCCCGGCAACAGGCCGAAGCAACACGGCGCCATCCGGATGCGAATGGCGCCGCGTTGCATCTTCTCGCCTGCAAATGGGGATCGCGCCGCGTTCAGACCTCAACGACCTCGATCCCGGCCAGCTCGGCAAATAGCCGCCAGCGGTTGGCGTGATGCCCCAGGTTGAGGCACTTGTGATGTGTGCCGCCGGCGCGCAGCCAGTTGTTCAGGGTCTGGCGCACGCCGCCGTTGGGCCGGTATTCGCCGTAGGGCATTTCCAGGTTGGGCATCACCGGCGAATCGGGGATGATCTCGCCCTCGGATAGCACCAGCCGGAAGTGCTCGCCACCCAGCGACACCAGTGAGGTCAGGGTCGCCGGGCCAGGCTGCACGCGGAACAGCACCGTCGGCGGGTTGTCGAGGCCGCCGATGCCCAGCGGGCGGTCAATCAGTTTAACCGGCTCATCCTGGCGCGCGACCTTCCAGTTCCCCTCACCCATGTGACTCAACAGCGCCGTGTCGCGGTCGAAGTCCATCGCGTACATTTCGGTGAAATGCGCGTCGCCGATCAGGATCTGCCCGGCGGCGACCAGTACGGCGCTGCATGCGTCCCCCTCGGCGCCAAAGCCGTAGCCCTGCGCCATCAGGTTCGAGGCCGCCGCCACCGGCAGGAACTTGAACCGCCCGTCTTCGGCGATGGCGCCAAAGTGTGTCGAGTAAGCGCTGTACCCGCCTTCGTCCAGGATCTTCTTGAGCGCCACCTGATAGCGGGCGGATTCTTCGCGCTGTGCCTGCGAAAGCCTGGGGTCGATCTCGAACCAGGCGTTTTCCCGCTCAATCACCGCGGCGATCTCCTCGCCCGTCGCGGCCTGCATCGCGCGGTAGAGATCGCCGGTCGCCAGATAACGGACTTCCGGCCCCAGGCGGCGAAGCATGGCGGTTTCGTCGAAGCGGATGTCGCCCATGCCGTTCATGGCATAGCCAAAGATGGCGACCTTCATGCGGCGCAGGCGGCTGACCGCAGCCGCGGCGCGCGCCCAGTCCTCAAACTGGCGCTTGAACGATTCCGAGCGCCAGTCGTCGGTGATGACGGGAAGCGGGATGCCGGCCCGCACCAGCGCGTTTGCCTGGTCCTGCGCGCCGTGCACGCCCTGGTTGTAGGTCATATCGCCCATATCCCAGGCGGGCGTGATGTTGCGCTCCGGCTGGATGTTGGCCAGCATCAGCGGCAGGCGGGTGTTGACCAGCGCTCGCGTCACGTTCATCGCGGGACCGTAGGTGAGCATCACGATCATGATGCCGTCCAGACCCTCGCGCTCGAACTGCGCCACCACTTCGTCGGCATCCGCGCGGTTGCGGACCGCCTTAGGAAACACTACCTCGGCCACATCACCGAGCTGCGCAGCCACCGCACGGGCGTAGTTCGACTGGCGCTCGGTGATTCCCGGCAACATGGCGTCGTAGAGGTCTTGCATGATCCCCATCAAACCGATCCGAGGTTTCACATCGGCCATCTCTGTTTTCCTCCTGAAACTGACTTACTCCACCGGCAACCGATCGGGAACCGGACACAATAAAAAAGGCCCCCTCGACACCGGCACAGCATCGAGGGGGATCGAGCGATCAGCCCTTATGGTAGTACACGCCCCAGCCGAGGTATTTGGTAAACGCTTCGTAGATCACGTCTGCCACCAGCGACTGATTGATCGAGACGTGATGCTCAAAACCGTTCTCGCAGATGTAAGTCAGAAGCCCCTGGAAATTCGGAACTTCGACCACGCCGTAGCCGCCGAAGGTCTCAATGGGATCATCGGTCAGCCGGCCCTCGCCGACATAGGATGTGATCTTGCCGTTGAGATCGTCGGTGCTGATACGCAGATAGGTGAACGGCTCCGGCTTGATGCGGCCGTAGATCGTGCCCCAGGTATTCTCGGCGCCCACGCTGCCGGCGATGATCTCCTGATAGTTCATCACCGGGATGTCGTCGGTAAAGACGCTGCGCGGCAGATTCGAGCAGTGGAAGATGATGCCCTTGTTCGGATCGTCGCCGTAGTTGTTGTTCCAGTCCACGATGGCGCTCGGCTTGCCGGATGCCAGTCCCAGTGCGTACATCGCCGCCGTGCCCGCGATGTCGGTCTCGCACGCAGACGGCGCCAGGCTGTCGCTGAGCATGCTCATCAGCGTACAGGGTACCACGCCGAAGAACTCTTGCATGCTCGTCCAGCACTGGATCGCGGTGGCGTCCAGTTCATTTTCGGCGGTCCACTGATCCATTACGACGCCGAGTTTGGCGATCCTGGTCAACGCGTGCGGCGGCACACGGGCGGCGTTCGCGTACGCCTTGACCGCCTCGGCCTTGGCCGTCACGCGCGGATCGCCGTCGTCCAGGCGGCCGATTCTGCCGAAGACTTCCGACAGATCAAGCGTATCGACCGAGATCCCGGCGCGCTCGAGCAGCTTTTCGCTGAAACGGACGGTGTTGAAGGCTGCCGGTCGCGCGCCGATCATGCCAAAGCGCGCGCGGCGCATCCCCCGCACCACCCGGCACACCGCCGCGAAGCGCTGCAGATCGGCGCGGAAGCTCGCGCTTTCCGGATCGACCGTATGCAGCGTCGTCAGGCTATAGGCGATCCCGTACTGCCGCAGGTTGTTGCAGGCGGACATCTTGCCGCAGAAGCTGTCGCGGCGGAAGTCAATCGACATGCGCGTCATGTCATCTGGGAAGGCCTGGATCAACACCGGCACATTCAGATCGGCGAAGCGTAGCACGTTGGCGATCGCCCGCTCCTCGCCGAAGTTGGGCAGCGTCACCAGCACGCCGTCGATCTCGTCGCGGTGTTGCTTGAACAGCTCGGCACATTTGTGTGCATCTTCAAGCGTGACGACGCTGCCGTGTTCGGTGTCCTCGGTTCCCAGTGCGATAACACGGATGCCCTCTTCTTCGAGCACGCGCAGGATCGTCTCGCGGCCCGACAGCGCCAAATGACTCGGGAAGAAGGCGCGGTTCCCGACGATCAAACCGAGTGTGACTTGTTTTTTCATGGTGTCTATCCTTTGTGAAAATCGACACTAGTTTTGAGCGGCCAGCGCGCCACCAACCGACCCGGTAGCCTGGCCGCTCGCTTACTGCCCGTAGACGTGCGTGTAGCGATGATGCAGGCGCTGGATATCTTCCGGTGCGATCGGGATCGGTTCGCCGAGCTGAACAGCCAGATAGACGGTCCGCGCGACATCCTCACACATCACCGCCGCCTTGACCGCCGCCAGCGGCGTCGGCCCCACGGTGAACACACCATGATTCTGCATAATCACGGCGGGCGAATTCGGGTTTGGCCCCTCGCGCAGCACGCGCACGACCTCGCGCCCGATCTCCTCGCCACCGATCAACGCAAACCCGCCGCACGGGATCACGCCGCCGAATTCATCGGCCATCGCCGTCAGCACGCAGGGGATGTCGCGCCCTAACGCGGCCCAGGCGGTAGCATAGGGGCTGTGCGTGTGGACAATACCGCCCACTTCGGGCATCTGCCGGTAGATGTAACAGTGTGTCGCGGTGTCGGACGACGGCTTGAGATCCCCCTCGACCAGCTTCCCGTCCACATCCACGATCACCATGTGCTCTGGCGCAAGCTCCTCAAAGCGCAAGCCGCTTGGCTTGATCACCACCAGCCCGGTTTCCGGGTCGCGGGCGCTAATATTGCCCGAGGTCCAGGTGACGAGGTTGTTGCGTGGCAGCTCGGCATGGAGATCGCTGACCGTCCGGCGCAGTTCATCCAGCATCAATTCACTCCTCGCGCTTCGTTCCGGATCGCGCGGAGACGCTTCATCACGTCGTTCTCGCCGCGTCCGAAGTAGTCGTGCAATGTGACATATTCGGCGTAGAGCCTGTCGTAGACAGGCATGTGCTCCGCGATGGGCCGGTAGACTTCATCTTTGAGCTTGCCCATCTTCTCCGCCGCGGCCTTGATATCGGGATAGGCGCCCGCGGCCACAGCGGCGTGCATCGCGCTGCCCAGCGCCGGCCCCTGCGCGCTGCCGATCACGCGGAACTCGCGCCCGGTCACGTCGGCGTAGATCTGCATGAGCAGCTTGTTGCGTTCCGGCAGGCCGCCCGCCGCCACGATCTCTTTGATCGGGACGCCGCTCTTTTCAAACGTCTCGATGATCACGCGCGTGCCAAAGGCGGTCGACTCGATCAGGGCGCGGTAGATATCGGGGGCGCGCGTCGCCAGTGTGGCGCCAATCAGCAGGCCGCTGAGGTCCACATCGACCAGCACCGAGCGGTT
>DYEN01000269.1 GCA_020725705.1 Anaerolinea sp. | reverse complement strand
TCGTTAGATTCCGCCCGCCCGCCAGACACGCATCCGGCAGGCTGCTCGCCCACGTCTTGCCAGAGTCGCGCCTGATTATACCGTGCGCCGGCGGCGCAGCGAACCGGTGTTCTGCCGGTGGTTCAGCGCTCCACGCTTACGGTTTTTGCCATCGTCCGGTATAATTCACAGCCACAGACACGGTGCCATCGCCCGGTCTGGGACCACCCCCGGCAGTGCAACTGCGGGTTATTGAAGGACTTTCGTCAATGAGCGCAAGCACAGAAACACGACCTGCTCCCGCGCCCGCTCGTCTTCGTCTTCCCTTTGCCCCGCGCCTGTGGACGCTCGTTCAGGGCCTGCTGATCCCGACACTCTCTGTCTTCACCGCGATTCTGGTCGGCTCCATCCTGATCCTGCTCAACGGGCGAGACCCGATCACGGCGTTTGAAGGGTTGTTCGAGGGCGCGTTCCTGGAACCGCGCGGGCTGCTGGCAACCTTTCGCAACATGACCCCGCTCGTCCTCTCCGGCGTCTCGGTCGCGTTCGCTTTCAAGAGCGGCCTGTTCAACATCGGGGCGCAGGGCCAGTTGATCATCGCTTCGGTCGTCGCGGCCTGGGCGGGTTTTTCGATCAAAGGGCTGCCGCCGGTGCTGCACGTGACGCTGGCACTGGCCGCGGCAGGGGTAGCGGGGGCCATCTGGGGCGCGATCCCCGGCGCGCTGAAAGCCTACGCCGACGCGCACGAGGTGATCACGACCATCATGCTCAACTATATCGCGATGCAGTTCGCCACCTGGCTGATCTCCACCGGCAGCGCGGACGGCACCATCAAGCCGGGGCCGCTCTCGAACCCGAACTCGATGGACGCCATCCCGCGCACGCCGCCCATTCTAGAAAGCGCCGAACTGCCCGTGATCTACACCGTCCCGCCCAATTTCGAGCTGCATATCGGCATCTTCATCGCCATCATTGCCACCATCGCCATCTGGTTCCTGCTCTACAAGACGACGTTCGGCTTCCAACTGCGGATGGTGGGCCTGAGCGCCACCGCCGCCAAATACGCGGGGGTCAACGTCAAGCGCAACATGATCCTGACCATGGCGATCGCCGGGATGCTGGCGGGTCTGGCGGGCGGCATCCAGACGCTGGGCGTCAACCACGGTTACGAGGCCAACCAGAGCCTCGCCCTCGGCTTCGACGGAATCACCGTCGCCTTCCTGGCCGGCAACAACCCGATCGGCGTCAATTTCTCCGCCTTCTTGTTCGGCGCGATGGACGCCGGGACCACGCGCATGTCCCGCACTGCCGATGTCGCCAAAGAATTGATCCAGGTGATCCAGGCGCTGATCCTGATGTTTGTCGCCGCCGACCAGATTATCCGCCGGCTGTACCGGCTGCGCGCCGTTGGTAGCGGCCCGATTATCCGGCGCGAAACCCCGTAAAGGAACGGAGAGCGACTCATGAGCGAAGTTCAGTTTGGCCTGGCGATTGTCGCCACGATCAACGCTGCGATCCGCTTCTCCGTCCCGATCACGCTGGGTTCGCTGTGCGGGATCCTCGGCGAGCGATCCGGCATCGTCAACATCGGCATCGAAGGCATGATGTTGATGTCGGCCTTCACCGGGTTCATGACCAACGTCTTCCTCAGCCGCCCCGAGGTCAGCGCGACGCTGCAAGACGCCCCCGTCCGGCTGACCATCGCGCTGGCAGTGGCGTTGCTCACCGGCGCGGCGATGGGCTTGCTGCACGGCGTGCTCTCGATCCAATACAAGATCGACCAGATCATCAGCGGCGCCGTGCTGAACATCCTGGCGCTGGGCCTGACCGGCTACTTCTACCAGCGCGAAGCGCCGACCCTCGGCAAGCTGCCGGACCTGATCCGCAACCCCTGGCCAAGGTCGGAATCGCTCGAACTAAGGCTGGCGGACAACTTCACGTTTTACCTGCCGCATGATATCGGGCGCATCTTGTTCGATAAGGACCTGATCACCTATCTGTCGATTCTGCTGGTGTTTGTGCTGGGCTGGGCGCTATATCACACCACCTGGGGCCTGCGCACGCGCTCGGTGGGCGAGAATCCGCGCGCCGCCGACACCCTCGGCATCGACGTCTACCGCATTCAGTACACCAATCTGGCGCTGGGGGGTATGCTGGCCGGGCTGGCGGGCGCCTTCCTGACCCTGGCCGCAGTTGGTCTGTTCGAACAAGGCATGACCGCCGGGCGCGGCTTCATCGCCCTGGCCGTCATGATCTTCGGCAACTGGCGGCCATCCGGCGCCCTCAAAGGCTCGCTGCTGTTCGGGTTTGCCATGGCGCTGCAGAATCAGCTTCAGCTTTTTGGGATCAACTTCCCGCACCAGCTTGTCGGTATGCTGCCCTACATTCTCACGATCGTGGTCCTCGCCGGGTTTGTCGGCCGGGCGCAGCCGCCGGCCCATGTCGGCAAAGCCTACGAACAGGAGTAAGCGCGCGATGACACACCGGCCCGAAGGCGAGGTCATCCTCGAAGTCGAGGACATTGTCAAGCAGTTCCCCGGCGTGCTTGCCAACGATCATGTCAGTCTGAAGCTGCGGCGCGGCGAGATCTTGGCGCTGTTGGGCGAAAACGGCGCGGGCAAGAGCACCCTGATGAACATCATCTACGGCCTCTATCGCCCGGACTCGGGCACGATCCGCGTCAAGGGCGAAGAGGTGCGCTTTGCCAGCCCGCGCGAAGCCATCCAGCACGGCATCGGCATGGTGCACCAGCACTTCCAGTTGGTCGAAGTCATGACCGTCGCCGAAAATGTGGTGCTCGGCGAGGAAGAGACGGTCGCCGTCCAGGGGCGGGGGAACCCGCTGTGGGGCGCGGTGCTGCGCTGGCTGCCGAGCCTGACCGTCTTTCTGTTCTGCGTGCTGCTCGGCGTGGCCCTGGGCGCGGCCCGCTATCTGCTGGGCGGCGTGGTTGTTGGGGCGGGACTGGCGCTGGGCGTCGCGTTCCCCGCCGTGGCGCGGCTGGTTTGGGGCGCGTTGTGGCGCGTGGGGCTGGTGTTGCTGGCCGTCTGGATCGCGGTGCGGGTCGAGCTGATGACCCAGGTCGCACTGACCGATGTGGCGCTGCGGCGACCCATCGAAGTGGTCGACGAACGCGCCGCTGAGAGCGAGGGCACCAAACTCGCCGTGGTCGAGCGCGTGCGCATCAATTTCGACTGGCGCCGCGAGGCCCGCGAAGCGGGCAGCGTCGCGCAGCTCATGGCAAACGCGCGGGCCAGGCTCGAAAGCTATCGCGGCGCCGGTATGCCCGGCTGGCTGATCGACGCCATCGATATCTGGCCGCCGCGCGCGCGGGCGCTGAGCGTGGCGGTCTTTCTGCTGGCCTTCGGCTGGCATAGCCTGCGCTCGTGGCGTGGGATCTTTCCCCGCCCGGCGATGCTGCGCGTCGGGGATCAGGCGCTGCTCGGCGCGCTGATCATCTTCTCCGGCGCAATCGCCTGGCTGAACCTCGATCACGTTGCCGCCGCGCTGCGCGTCGCCCTGACGGCTGTGGTTGTGGTTGGGCTGCTCTGGGCACTGCTCCGCACGCACCGGCAGCGTGCCCGGCGCGCCGCGGGCGAGGTTGTCGCGATCTCGCCGCTGGATGCCGCGCTGGACGCCTTCAACAGTGCGCTGCACGGCGTCACCCAGATCCGCAACGAGCGCCTGGCCGCCGACCGCGTGCGCGAGCTGTCTCAGCAATACGGGCTGGAAGTCGATCCGGACGCGGTGATCGAACGGCTGCCGGTCGGTGTGCAGCAGCGTGTCGAGATCATCAAGGCGCTCTACCGCAACGCCGATATACTGATCCTTGACGAGCCGACTGCGGTGCTCACCCCGCAAGAGAGCCGCGAGCTGTTCAAGATCATGCGCGAGCTGGCCTCGCAGGGTGTCTCGATCATCTTCATCACGCACAAGCTGAAAGAAGTCTTCGAAGTCGCGACCCATATCGTCGTCATGCGTGACGGCCAGGTGGTGGGCACGACCACCCCCGCGGAAGCGACCGAAGCGTCGCTGGCCGCGATGATGGTGGGCCGCGAGGTAATCCTGCAGATCGACAAGGACGAGGCGCAGCCGGGCGAGACGGTCCTCGAAGTCGTCGGCCTGAACGCCTACAACGACCGCGGCGCCAAGGCGCTACAGGACGTCAGCTTCTCGGTGCGGGCAGGCGAGGTGCTGGGCATCGCCGGGGTGCAGGGCAACGGTCAGACAGAGTTGGTCGAAGTCCTTACCGGCTTACGCGAAGCAACGAGCGGTTCGGTAAAGCTGCTCGGCGTGGAACTTCAGCCCGATGTGCAGCCCACCGGCAAGCTCTGGGCGCGCGCCGCGGCGTTCGTGATCGATATGGTGCTGGTCGGCCTGATCGCCTACCTGCTGGGCTATTTCGTGGCCTATTTCGGCGAGTCGACCTTCCGCAACGCTTCGACTGCGACGCGGGTCGCCGGCGCGCTGATTGTCTTCATCATTGTGGACGCGTTCTACTTCCTGGGAAGCTGGCGCATCAGTGCCAGCACTATCGGGATGTCCTTTTTCTCGCTGGAGATCGCCAACGAGCAGGATAAACATCCCGGCACGCTGCGCCTGACGCTGCGCTACCTGATCTGGCTGGTGCTCCGGCTACCGGCGGGCATCCCGGCGCTCATCTCGTTCGTGCTGACGGCGCAGGACCCGGACGGGCGGGCCTGGTTCGACCGACGGCTGGGCCTGCGCGTCATCCGGCGCGAACGCATCACAGCGCGCCAGATCAAAGACGCCGGGTCGAGCCACGTCCCCGAAGATCGCCAGCGGTATGGACTGGTGCACCTCTACTCGGTCGCCGACAACCTGATCCTCAACGACTATTACATCAAGCCCTTCGCCCAGGAGCCGACGCTGTTGATGGTGCCGCTCGCGCTGACGTCTTACGCGCTGGTGTTCGGCGCGGTCGTCGCCGGGCTGACCGGGCTGGCGCTGTGGGCCTGGGATCAGTGGCTGTGGACGGCGATCCTCGATGCCTACCACGTCCCGCTCGAAATGCGCGAGATCGTGCCGAGCGTGGCGCTGGGTAGCGAGCGCGCCGCGGCGCTGCAATGGCCGCTGATCATCAGCATTCTACTGCTGCTCGTCGCCGAGATCGTGTTCGGCATCATCGCGCACGGGGTGGCGATCCTGATCTTTGGCGCCGGGCCGGTCCGCGCTCTGATGGCGCGCGGGCGCGCCTGGCTGGACAGGGTGGTGAGGGGTCGCGAGCAGGACGCGGCGCTCGACGGCGGGCTGCTGCGCAACGAAGAGGCGATTCTGGCGAACGCGCGGCGCCTCATCGAGGAATTCGACATCCGCACACCTTCGCCCACCACCGCCGGCGGCAGTCTCTCCGGCGGCAATCAGCAGAAGATGATCGTCGCGCGCGAGTTCAGCCGCCGGCCACGCCTGCTGATCGCTGCCCAGCCGACACGCGGTATCGATGTCGGCTCGATCGAGTTCATCCACCGCCGCATCATCGAGCAGCGCGACGAAGGCGCCGCGGTGCTGCTCGTCTCGGCAGAGCTGGACGAGATCATGGCGCTCTCCGACCGGATCGCCGTCATGTACAAAGGCGAGATTATCGACACGGTGAACGCCCGCGAGGCCACCCGCGAGCAGCTTGGCCTGCTGATGGCGGGCATTCATCCGGATCAGCGCACCCCGGAGCCTGCACTCGCCGGGGTGTAGGTGCTTGCACAATCCGGGCGAGCGTGCGGGGGTGGCCGGTGGCTGCCCCCGCGCCGCGTTCGCCCCGATCTTCACCCGCTTCAGGCCGCATCCTCTATGGTATAATTCCCCCCGCACACGAACACATGCCTCTGTTGGCAGAAGGATTCGCAAGACTCATGGCAGATACGCTGTTGGACAAGCTGGCCGGGATCGAAGCACGCTATGACGAGCTGGAGCGGATGATCAGCGACCCGGCTAATGTGACCGACTACGAGAAAATAGCCGAGCTGGCGCAGGAGCGCGCCGAGATCGAGGACATCGTCCGCGCCACGCGCAGCTATCGCCAGACGCTGCACGAGCTGGACGAGGCGCGCGCCCTGCTCGACGACCCGGACATGGCCGAGCTGGCCGAGCAGGAAATCGCTACGCTCGAAGCGCGGCAGAAGGCGCTTGAGGACCAGCTTCGCTCCATGCTGCTGCCCCGCGATCCGCGGGACGAGAAGAACGTCATCGTGGAGATCCGCGCCGGGGCGGGCGGCGACGAGGCCGGGCTGTTCGCCGCCGAACTGTTCCGCATGTACACCCGCTATGCCGAAAACCATCACTGGAAGACAGAAGTCATCAGCGCCAACGAAACCGGCGTGGGCGGCTACAAAGAGATCATCTTCACCGTCAAAGGCAAGGGGGCCTATTCGCGCCTGAAGTACGAAAGCGGCGTGCACCGCGTCCAGCGCGTGCCCGTGACCGAAAGCCAGGGGCGCATCCACACCTCGACCGCGACCGTCGCCGTGCTGGCGGAGATCGACGAGGTGGAGATCGAAATCAACCCCAACGACCTGCGCATCGACACCTATCGTTCGGCGGGCGCGGGCGGGCAGAACGTCCAGAAGAACGAGACGGCTATCCGCATCCACCACCTGCCGACCGGCTTGATCGTCTCATGCCAGGACGAGCGCAGCCAGCTTCAGAACAAGCAGCGCGCGATGGCGATCTTGCGCGCCAAGCTCTACGACATGGAACAGGAGCGCTTGCGCAGCGCCCAGGAAGCCGCCCGCCGCAGCCAGGTGGGCACGGGCGAGCGCAGCGAGAAGATCCGCACATACAACTTCCCGCAGAACCGTGTCACCGATCACCGTATCGGCCTGACGGTCTATAACCTGCCCGCCGTGCTGGAAGGCGAACTGGACCAGTTCATCGATGAACTCGCCACCCGCGAGCAGGCAGAGCGATTGCAGGCTATCGAGGTGTCGTGACGCTTCCGCAGGCTGCCGGTGAGGCGCTCGCCTGGGCGCGGGCGCAGTTGAGGAACAGCCCGGGCGCCGAGCCGCTCGACGCCGCGATCCTGCTGGCGCACGTGCTGGCCGTGCCGCGCGTCGAACTGCTGGCCCACCCCGAGCGTCCCTTGAGCGCCGAGCAGGCCGCGCGCTTCGCCGGGCTGGTGGCGCGCCGGGCTGCCGGCGTGCCGGTCGCCTATCTGACGGGCACGCGCGCTTTCTACGATCGCGAGTTGCTCGTCTCGCCCGCGGTGCTGATCCCGCGCCCAGAAACGGAGCTGCTGGTCGAGGCGGCGCTGGCCTGGGCGCAGGGGCGCGCCGGGCTACGCGTGGCCGACGTGGGCACGGGGAGCGGCGCGATCGCCGTGACGCTGGCCGCGCATCTGCCGGACGCGCAGATTCACGCCGTCGACTGCTCGCCGGAAGCCCTCGCCGTCGCGCGGCAAAACGCCGATCGAGCCGGAATCGCGGAGCGCATTGTGTTTTACGAGGGCGATTTGCTCGGCCCGCTGCTGGACGCCGGAGTGATGCTCGACCTGATCGCTGCCAACCTGCCGTATATCCCCACGGACGACCTGGCCGTGCTCGAGGTGGCGCGCCACGAGCCGCGCCCGGCGCTCGACGGCGGGCCGGACGGGCTGGACGCCATCCGCCGGCTGCTGGCGCAGGCGCCGCGTGCGCTGGCTGCGGGCGGGCTGGCGCTGCTGGAGATCGGCGCCGGGCAGGGCGAGCGTGCCGCGGCGCTGGCTGCGCGTGTGTTTCCCGACGCGGCGATCGCGGTGCTGCCCGACTACGCCGGGCACGATCGCGTGTTGCGCATTGAGAGGAGTGGATAACGGATGCGTGTTCTGCCGGCCGATGCCCCCGAAGCCATCGCGGAAGCGGCCCGCCTGCTGCGCGCCGGGGAGCTGGTCGTCCTGCCTACCGACACCGTATACGGCGTGGCCGCCGCGATCGATGTGGCGGCGATTGACCGGATCTTCATCGCCAAGCAGCGCCCACCGGAGCGGGCGATCCCCGTGCTGCTGGCCGACGCGGACGCCGCCGCTCTGGTCACGCGCGAGTTTCCCGAAGCCGCCCGCCGCCTGGCAGCCGCTTTCTGGCCAGGACCGCTGACCATCGCGGTGCCCCGGCTCGAGCATCTGCCGCACAACCTCACCCAACTGCCTACCGTCGGCGTGCGCGTGCCCGATCATGCCGTGACACGCGCCGTGCTGGCCGCGGCGGGCGGGGCGCTGGCCGTCACCAGCGCCAACCGCAGCGACGAGCCGCCGGCCTGCACCGTCCGAGACGCGATCGACGCGCTGGGCGATCGTGTGGCCCTCTATCTCGACGGCGGGCCATGTCGCGGCGGCGTCCCATCGACCGTCGTGACCTTCGAGGATGGTGAGCCGCGCGTCCTGCGGCCCGGCCCGATCAGCGAGCGGGCACTTCGCGCGGTGCTCGGCCTCACCCCCTAGAGCGGTTCGGCACGTTACGGGAGCGCCGCCGCGTTTTCCTGAAGGGATGATACCTGTATGGCCCGCCACCAGCCGGCGGCGCCCGGCTTCGCCTTCGGCACGGGCCGGGCAAGCCAGGTCCCTTATGCACCCCCGGTTTTCCGCTGCGATCCGGCCTGCAAAGCCCCAACACCCGCCAGATGTGCCCCGTGCGCTGCCCGTTCCGGCCCGGCGAGCAGGCATGCCGTCCGGGTGTCGATTGCCCATCTACCCGATGATCTTTTGCACTGTTAACATCTAAGTGCCCCGTTTATAGTTGCAAAGAAAGCAGGCACGATGATGGATGTCAGTGTAGCCGAACAACTCGACGCGCTGATTACGGTGGTGGTCGCTGCCGCCCTGGGCGGAATCGTGGGGCTTAACCGCGAGTGGAGCCGCCGGCCCGCCGGGCTGCGAACGCACATGCTGGTTGCCATGGGCGCGGCGCTGGTGATGACCATGAGCGCGCTGACTTACGAGCCGGAAACGGCCGGGCGTCTGGCAGCAGGTGTCATCACCGGGATCGGCTTTCTCGGTGGCGGCGTCATTATCCAGCGCAAGGCCAGCGTGCAGGGTCTGACCACCGCCGCCTCGGTCTGGCTGGTCGCCGTGATCGGTCTGGCGGTCGGTGCGAAACTCTATGTGCTGGCTGCGGGCGCGACCATATTAAGCTGGTTCGTGCTGGCGGTGGTGCTACGCCTGACCCGTGCCGGCGCGCTTGAACAGATAGAAGCGGAGACTGAGGATTGACAACGCGCCGCGTGCGCTAGTCATCATCAGCAGGTAGATGGCGCTCGATATGGTTCTTGACGGCGAACACAGCGGCTTCGGCCCGGTTGGAAACCTGCAGCTTGCTGAGGATGTTGCCGACGTAGTTGCGGACCGTCCCCTCGCCCAGGAAGAGCTGCGCCGCGATCTCGCGGTTGGTCAACCCTTCGACCATCAACGCGAGAATGCGCATTTCCTGGGGAGTCAGCTCCGAGAAGGCGGACGCCTCTTTCACCTGGGCGGCCTGGCGCACCTCTTCGAGCAGCGCTTTGGTCATGCTGGGGTCGATCAGCGCGTCGCCGGCAGCCACAGTGCGAATGGCATCCACCAGATCGGCGCTGCCGACGCGCTTGAGCACGTACCCGACCGCGCCCGCGCGCACAGCGTCCATCACCAGCTCGTCTTCGGCGTACGAAGTCAGCATGATGACTTTGCAGCCGGGCAGTTCGTTGACGATCTGCTCGCAGGCCTCAATACCCGACAGGCCGCCCGGCATGCGGATGTCCATCACGACGATATCCGGCTGGTGGGCCAGTGCCTGGCGCACGGCTTCAAGCCCGCTTTCCGCTTCGGCGACCACCTGGAAATCCGGCTGCTGCTCAAGCAGCGCCTTCAACCCGGCCCGAACTACCGCGTGATCGTCCGCGATCAGAATTCTCAATGGTGTCACTAGCTTACTCCGGCCTGTCCGTTGATCATCGATTGCATGGCGCGTTACCATGAATCGATACCTGGACGAGCACACAGTGCCCAACCAGAAACTGCGGTCCAGCTAAGTGTAAGTGTGCTCTGATTATACAAAGTGGCCTGTCAATTTCCACCAATCTGTGCCGAGAGACCGTGATTTCGAGCGAGTTTCTTCTGATTTTCTTGCTAAATAATCACGGAAAATAGTAATCCTGATCCGAGTTGAGGTCAAATTAGCCGTGACAACGAACCCTACCTCAAACCAAGTCAATGACGAGCGCGCCCGGCACCTGCAAATGATGGACGCGCTGAGCCGGGCCGCCGCCGCCGTGACCAGCGATCTGAGCCTGCCCCGCACCCTGCAAGCGATCGTGGACATCGCGCGCGAGCTGGCCCAGGCACGCTATGCCGCCCTTGGCGTGCCCAACGAAGACGGCACGCTCAAAGCGTTCATCACCTCCGGCATCGACCCGGCTGTTGCGGCCCGCATCGGCCACGAACCGCGCGGGCGGGGATTGCTGGGCGCCATCCTCGAAAGCGACAAACCGATTCGCCTGGACAACCTGCGCGAGGACCCGCGCTCGGTGGGCTTCTGCGAGAACCACCCGGAGATGACGCGTCTGCTCGGCGTGCCGATCATCAGCCGGGGCGAGCGGCTCGGCAACCTCTACCTGACCGACCCGCTCGACGGCGCGCCGTTCAGCGAAGACGACGAGCGCATGATCGTGCTGTTGGCTAACCACGCCGCGATCGCCATCGAGAACGCGCGGCTTTCGGAGCAGCTTCAGCAGTTGGCGCAGAGCCGCGAGCGCGACCGCATCGGCATGGAGCTGCACGACGGTGTGATCCAGTCTGTCTACGCGGTCGGGATGAAGCTGGAGATCCTGCGCGGGCAGTTCCCCATGACGCCCGAACAGGAGCAGCAGTACCAGGGCATTATCGAAGATCTCAACCAGATCATCGAGGATATCCGCCTGTACATCCGCAACCTGCGCACCGCCCGCGACGAGCAGGCGACCTTCGGCCAGCGGCTCGACAACTTGGCGCGCCATTTCAAGGATTTCGCGCGGGTGGATGTGGTGCTGGATGTGCCCTCGTCACTGCGCACGCTGAACGAGAAGCAGCGCCACTCGCTCTCGCAGATCGCCCGCGAGGCGCTGTCCAACGTGGCGCGGCACGCCGAGGCAACCCAGGTGCGCGTCAAGGTGCGCGAGGTCGGCAACAACTTCGTCATGACGATCAGCGACGACGGGAAGGGCTTTGACCCGGAGAAACTCGAAAACCCGAACAGCTTCGGCCTGCGCAATATGGACCAGCGCGCGCGTCGCCTGGGTGGCAAGCTGGTGATCGAAAGCGCCGCCGGCCAGGGCACGACCATCACCGTGCAGATCCCCTTCCGGCCGTAAAGCAGCCACGAACCGCATCCGGGCAGTGTGCAAGCAGCGGAGCAAGGTCTTCGTGCTCTTCCGCTGCTTTTGCCTGCCCTATCGCTGTTCTTCGCTGCTTTATTGCTGCTTTGTCGCTGCTTTATCGCTGCTTTTAGCCGTTCCTCGCTGTTCCCGGCTGTCTTTAGCTCTTCTTCGCTCCGATCACCCTCTCCGGCGCGACGCGCTGCCCGCTCTCTGCCGAGCGGATGATCGCCTCAATCACGGCCACATCCTGCACGCCCTCGGCCGGGGTGTTGGCGTGGGGCGTCCCGTGGCGGATGGCGGCGGCAAAAGCGGCCAGCTCGTTTTGGATCCCGCTGCGCCCCTCGATCTCGATCCGGCGGGTGTGGCCGTCTTCTCCGGTGATCTCAATGGCGTGGTGATGGACGCGCAGCGCGCCCGCCTCGCCTACCACGCGCAGCGACGGCGGCCAGGGCGAGCCGCTGGCGTAGGTGATGCCGTAGACGCCGAGCGCGCCGTTCTCGAACTCCAGCGCCGCGCTGAGCGTGTCGGACGGCGGCAGATCGGGTCGGTGCTGTGTCACTGCCGCGCTGACCGCAGCGATCTCGCCGGCCACCATGCGCAGGGCCGCGATGTGATGCACCCCGCCATCGAGCAGATAGCCGCCCATAAACGCGCCTTCGCGCCGCCAGGCGGTGCCGTAATACGGATTCTGCGGGGCCATCGCGACGTGTGCGATCCAGTCGAGCGCCAGCAGGCGGCCCAGCGCGCCGCCGGCGATCAGCTCCGCTGCCTGTTGGAACGCCGGCTCGTACCGCCAGTTTTCGGCCACCATCCAGACCTGCCCCGGATGGCCCGCGTACTGCGCCAGCAGGTGCCGCCCTTCGGCTACGCTGGTCGCGGCGGGCTTTTCGCTGATGACGTGCTTGCCGGCTTGCAGGGCGCGCTCAACCCCCTCGGCCACACGCTGGATCGGCCAGACGACATCGACTGCCTCAATGTCGTCGCGCGCCAGCAGCCCGTCCAGGTCATCGGTCAGCGTCACCTCGCCGGGGACCTGCCGGGCGGCCTCGAGGGCCGCGCGCGAGGCCGGGTCGCGTGTGTAGATCGCCACCACCTCGAACGTGCCGGCCAGCGCGTTCAGCGCCGGGAGATGTGCGTCCCGCGCGAACAACCCCGTGCCCAGCAGCGCCAGCCGGATCGGTTGTGAAGGCGCCATCGTCTTCTCCTTACACGATGCGAGCGGTGCCTAAAGAATGCGGCGGATGCGCAGCGCCAGATGAACGGCCAGCCGGGTGTCGGGGTTGTCCAGGTCCAGCCCGCTGATCTCGCGGATGCGCTCCATCCGGTACAGCAGCGTGTTGCGATGGACATGCAGCCGCTTGGCGGTGCGCGTCAGGTTGCCGTGTTCCTCAAAAAACGCCTCGAGCGTGGTCAGGAATTCGGCGTTGTTGGGATGGTCTTCTGCCAGCTCGCCCAGGGTTTCGTGATAGAACTTGCTCAGTTCCGGCGAGCCTGCCAGCAACGACAGCAGGCGATAGACGCCCATCTCGGAGAAGGCGAGGGGGTTGGTCAGGCGCCACTGCTGCGCCATGCGATAGGCGGCGACGGCCTGATGAAAGCTCTCGCGCCAGGCGGGCAGATCCACCGCCGGCTGGCCCATACCAACCACCACCTGCACGCCGTAACGCTCCGCCACCCGCCCCTGAACGGCCAGCGCCAGGTCGCGGGCATTGGCTTCGTCGCCCTCGCAGAAGACGATCACCTCGCTGCCATAGGGCTGGACCAGCGCGCTGAACCCCAGCGCAGCGGCCTGCTCGTTGCACAGCGCTTCGATCTGGCGCGCGGTCGGCTGGTGATCGCGCAGCCCGCCGATATACAGCGTGATATAAACCTGATTCGGCTGGTAGCCCAGGCGCGTCAGGCGCAGCAGTGCTTCGTTCTCAGTGATCATCCCGCCCAGGAACTGCTCCAGCACGTTGCCCTGCACGCGCTTTTGCGCCTCGCGGATGGCCTTCTCCTTCGCCATTTCCAGCGCGCAGACCGCCGCGCCGTGCCGGGCGAAAGCAACATCGAACGCGTCGACCGGCTCATGCTCCTCGAAGATCAGCGACAGAAAGCCACGCCCCATCTTCCCCGCCACAATCGGCGCCACCAGGCGGCGTAGCTCCATCTTCGGCAGCCCGATCGAGACCGGGTCCGGGCTGGCCTGCGCCACTTCCATCCGGTCGCGGAACAGAGCGGGCAGCGGGTTGACATCGTAGAGCGCGTCCTCGATGGCCGGCCAGGCGGGCGAGCCGGTGAGCGGACCGGCAGCGGCCAGCGTGTGCAAGCGCTTGTCCTGCACGACCACCGTCTTACCGGCCAGATCGGCCAGAGCCGCGGCCAGCGCGCCCAGCCCGCGATTCTCAGTCGAAAGCTGCAAAAGCTGCTCGCGCACCTCGCGCCCGCGTTCCTCAGGTGCGATCGGGCTGCCCATCAGCACCTGCGCGACTTGGCGCTCGATGGTGCGAAGCTGTGCGGTGTCCGGCAGGCGTAGCAGGGGAATCTGCCGTTCGTCGGCGGCGGCGAGCGCCGGCGGGCCGATCTCGCCGGCGACGGCGATCGCGGCCACATCCATGACGCTCAGATCGTGGATCAGGCTCGCCAGCGTGAGTTTGTCGCTGAGCAGGCGCATGGCGTCCAGCGAGATTAGCGCCAGCTCGCCCCCCGCCAGATCGGGAAACGCCGGCGGGCGGGTGTTGAGCACGCTCACCCACTTGACCCGGCGCTGCATGCCCGCCTGCCCGGCGGCGACGATCGTGCCAACCGGCAGCGCAAGCCGGATCAGGTCCTGAACGGTATACCGCGACTGCTGGTTCACCGGCGCTTTCGCACGCCCTCCCGCGCGATCCCGCTCAATAGATGCCCAGGTAGCGATCCAGCTCCCACGGGCTGACGACCAGCAAATAGTCCTGCCATTCGAGCCGCTTGGCTTCCAGGAAACGCTCGTACAGATGCAGACCGAGCGCCTCGCGCGCCAGCTCGCTGGCTTCCAGCGCTTCGAGCGCGGCGTCAAGTGACGTGGGCAGGGTGGTGAGGTGACGCCGGCGGTTCGAGACTTCGTACAGCTCTTCCTCGGCGGCGGGTGGCAGCGGCAGCTCGTCGTGCATTCCGCGCAGCCCGGCGTGAAGCAGCACTGCAAAAGCAAGATAGGGGTTGCAGCTTGGGTCGGGGGCGCGCATCTCGATCCGCGTGCCGAGGCCGTGCCCCTCGGCCAGACGCGGCACGCGCACCAGTGCCCCGCGGTTCAACTGCGCCCAGGTGACGTAGATCGGCGCTTCCAGCCCGGCCATCAGGCGCCGGTAGCTGTTGACCAGCGGCGCCAGCACCGCGCAAATCTCGCGGGCGTGCACCAGTTGCCCCGCCAGGAAATGCTTCCCCGCTGCAGACAGGCCGTAGTCGTCCGCGGGATCGGTGAAGATGTTCTCGCCCGTCTCGCACGACGCCAGCCACTGGTGGACATGCATGCCGCTCCCCGGCGCGTTGGTGATCGGCTTGGGCATAAAGCTGGCGAAGCGCCCTTCCTGGCGCGCGATGGTGCGCACGGCCATGCGCGCCGTGATGATCGCGTCGGCTGCCTGGAGCGCGTCGAGCGGCGCCAGGTCCAGCTCGTGCTGGCCACCGCCAACTTCGTGATGGCTTGACTCCACCACAATCCCCATCGCGCGCAGAGCATCGGCAACGCGCTTGCGGATCACCCGCGCCGCGCCGTCCGCCGCGTCGAAGTAACTGGCCTGATCATCGGGCAGCAACGCGCCATCGCCCGGCGGGTCGTGGAAGATGTAGTATTCCAGCTCCGGCGCGACGCGATAGCGCAGCCCCTGCTCGGCGGCCATCTCGGCCGCCCGGCGCAGCGCCCCGCGCGGGTCTCCGGCGAACGGCTGCGCGTTGGGCGTATAAACGTCGCAGAAAACGCGCGCCGTCCGCCCGACTTCGGGACGGTGCGGGTCCCAGGGCACCACCGCC
>DYEN01000268.1 GCA_020725705.1 Anaerolinea sp. | reverse complement strand
CGAGGACGGCACGGTTCGTCTGTGGGATGTGGCGGGGACCGGTAGCGCCGTGCTGGATGACCACGCCGGCCCCGTCCGCGCGCTCGCGTTCTCCGCGTCGGGCGATCTGCTCATCACCGGGGGTGGTGGCGTCCCGGATGGCTCCGGCGGCGCGTGGCTGCACCTGTGGGACGTCGCGCAGCAGACCCACCTCGGTGAGGTCGCGCTTCCCGGCAGCGCGGGCAGCGCCGTGACCGATCTGCTTCTGGCAGACGGCGGGACCGTCCTGGTTGTAGTAACGGCCAGCCTCGCCCAAAGCACGCTGCATTTGCTGGGCACCACGGGCGCAGGCTAGAGCCGCCCGGAGCAGGTGCTCAGGCCATCACCAGAGACAGCAGTACGCTGAGCGTCAACAGGCTCAGCGCCGTGCTGAGCAGGATGACGGACGTGATAAACTGCGCGTCCTCGTTGCCGCCGAATTCTGTCGCCAGCACACCCCCAACGACGGCGGTCGGCATGGCTGCCTGCACCAGCGAGACCTGGCGCGTGACCCCGTCCATATCCAGCAGCGCAACCAGCGGCACCGCGATCAGCGGCGAGACGATCAGCCGCATCCCGGCAGCCATCAGCACGGGCCACAGATGGTTGCCGTTGAACTTGGCACGAGAAAGCTGCAGTCCCAGCACCGTCAGCATGGCGGGGATGGCCGCCTGGCCCATTACCGACAACGCGCGCTCCAACGGCAGCGGCACAGTCCCATTGGCCCCGTTCAGAGCGAAACCGGCGACGACGGCGTAGGGCAGCGGCACGCTGAACACATTACGCAGGGCACGCCGTGTGGAAACCGTCCCGCTTGACGCCAAAAAGACCCCGAACGTGTTGGACAGCGCCACGGTAATCACAAAGAAGATCAGCGCCCGTGCCTCGCCGGCCTCGCCAAAGGCGAAGCGGTTGAGCGGAATGCCGTAATTGCCCGCGTTGATCACCATTACGCTGAGCACAAACACGCTCACCAGATGGCGCTCCAGCCGGGCTGCGCGCGCCACGATCCACGCCGCCAGCGCCACGAGCAAAGACACCGCGAGCGCGACCAGGACCAGTTGGCCGGTTTCCGAGCCGGTCAGATCTGAGCGGGCGATGCCGTCCAGCACCATGCACGGGGTGAACAGATAGACCACCAGCTTCGACAGCGGGCGCGGGTCGATGTGCAGACGCCGGTCCAGCAGCATAACTGCGCCGACCATCAGGAAGATCGGCGCAATCAGGTTATAGGCGATCTCAACCGTGGTGCTCATGGCGCCTAGGCGTCATCCAGGTCGCCTACCCGCAGCACTTTCAGGAAATTGGTCTGTCCGCCGACGCCGAACGGCACGCCGCCGATAATCACCAGCAGGTCGTCTCGCTCCACCAGCTTGAGCGCCTGGGCTTTGTCGACCACCACGCGGATCATCTCGTCGATGGTCTTGAACTCGTCGACCAGAATTGGCGTCACACCCCAGACCAGCGCCAGCCGGTTGTAGGTCACCCGGTTCGGCGTCGCGGCCAGGATCGGCGTGCTGGGGCGCTCCCGCGCGACACGGCGCGCCGTGTAGCCGGAATACGTGCTGGCGACGATCAGCCGCGCGTCAAGCATCTGTGCGATCTGGCTGGTGACGTGGCTGATGGCCGCCGGCACGCTGCGCCGCCGGTCGGCATGCAGCGCCTCGGCGGACAGCTTGCCGAAGTCCAACTCCTTGCGCGACAGCATATACTCCTCGGCGATCTGGGCGATGCGGACCATCATCTCGACCGCCTGCAGCGGGTATTTGCCGACCGCCGTCTCGCCGGACAACATGATCGCAT
>DYEN01000267.1 GCA_020725705.1 Anaerolinea sp. | reverse complement strand
CTCGTCGCGCTCCGCAGACAGATCAAGCAGGCGAGCGGCCTCGTTGTACAGCGCCACCAGCGCGGGCAGGTCGTCTGGCCGGGCAGGGCGGATCGTGAAGGCGTCGTCGGGGTGTGCGTCCGGAATGCTCCGCAACTCCAGGTTCAGATGCGGCTCCAGCGGCAGCGCGTAGTCGTATCCATAGCGGCGGTAGTAGTAGGGGATGCCCTGAATGTGGCTGAGCGCGTAGCCTTGTGTATCAAGCAGCTCGTCGAAGCGCTCCACCAGCGCCGCGACCAGGCTCCGCCCCCCGTGCCGGAACTCCGGCAACGTCCCGACGATTCCCATCTCGCCTGAACGGAGCGTGGCGGGGCCGTAGCGCCAGGTCCAGGGGATGAGGCACAGCGACGAGACGATGCGCCCGGCTTCGTCATCGATAAAGAGCCAGTGCTCGGGGCGGGTGTGGGGATGATGCACGATCAGATTGCGCGTCATGCCGTCGACCGGCTCGCCGTGAATGAGCGCGTTGAAGGCGGCCAGACGCTCGGCATCGGCCTGGCCGGACACGGAGCGTAGCGTCAAGCCGCCGCCCAGCGGATGGGCATCGGGGGTGGTGGGATGCAGCATGGGAAAGCCTTCCACGCGCCGTGCCTACGGCTGGCAGGTAACGCCGTCGCGACGCGCAATCGCCACGATCGCCGGTCGGTGATCCGAGGCGAGAGCCGCTTCCGGGCTGTGGTCAATCAACATCCCGATCAGCGGCAGGTTAAAGGTCCACAAGTAGTCATAGCGTGCCGCCGTCCCATTGACCAGGAAGACGGTCATCGTCTCTTCTTCGCGCAGGCTGGCGAAGGGGTCCTGAATGCCGGGGTTGGCGAGGTTATCCATGCGCAGGAAGCGATAGAGGGGCGAGTCCGGACCGAAGTTGAACGTCCCGCCGAGCAGGATACGATCGGTCCAATCCGGCCCATGAACGGTCGCGATCCAGTCCAGCAACATCCGCATCTGGCGGTTCTGATCCTGCTCGCCTTCGGGGATGGGCTGGCCGTTACGCTCGGCCAACCGGAAGCCGAGCCAGGCGTTGTAGACGTGCAGCCCGCCCAATGAGGCGGCGCCCGGATCGGCGACCAGGCGCTCGGGGGCCAGCTCGACATGCAGTACGGCCGCCTGGTTGCCCTCACTAGGAAGCAGCAGGCCCTGCGAACCGGCAACCGGTATGCGGCTGAGGACGGCCAGGCCCTGCAGTTCCTCGTTCTGCGGGAAGAACACCGACTCCATCCGCAGCCGCCGCGCCAGCCACAACGCCTGATCGACGCCGAAGCTGGCCAGCCGTCCGGTCTCAACCTCTTGCAGCAGGACGACGTCCGCGCCGCTTTGCTCGATCAGCCGGGCGACACGCTCCAGGTTCGGGTCAAAAAACTGCGAGTAGCCGCCGTGGATGTTGAACGTCGCCACGCGCAGGCAGTCGGGATCGACCGGGCGCCGCACACCGCTGCCCGCAGCCGCAGCCGCACCCCCCGCGCTGACTGCGATCACCAGCAGCAACGTCAGAAAGGTGTACGACGCGCGCCCACCGCGCCAGGGGATGCGCCGGCGCGCCAGGATCATCGGGAGCGCGGTGAGCAGCGCCGCGACCAGCGCCAGGCCCAGGCCCATCCCGCGCAGAGCGCGCAGAAAGTCGTCTACCTGGTCGTAGGGTGGAGCGAGATCGCGCACGTAGGCGTAGTCGTAGGTGAAATACTCGCCCGCCGCCAGCAGTGCGAAAGACACCACGGCGAAGGGAAGCGTCAGGCCGGTCAGGTTGCGACGCGGCTCGCCCACCTGGATCAGCCACCACAGCGTCAGCCCGACGACGAATTGAGCCAGCGCCAGCGCCACCGCCGCCGGGATGCCATCGTAGCGGCGCCCGACGACGAGCAGCAGGCCGAGCAACAACAGCCACAGCCAGCCGCGCCAGGCCCCGTCGAACATGCCGGCGAAGCGGCGCGCGCCCTCGCGGATCTCCGGCACCAGCGGGAGCAAAGTCGCCGCCAGCATCCAGGGGACGACGCCGGTGTATTCGACCCCCGACCAGCGCGCGGCGACGTTGGGCAGCGCCAGGACGGTCAGCTCCAGGAACAGGATGCCGCCCAGCGCCAGCGCCCCCCACATGTTGAGCACGCCGCGCGGTGGAGGCGTGTACCCTTCGGCGCGCGCTTCGCGCTGCTCGACAAACCACAGCCCGATGGACAGAAGGATCAACACGATCGCGGCCAGCGAAATGAGAATATCCATCGCGATCGTGACGGTCCCCACCAGAGCGACCTGATAGCCGCCCTGCCACGTGTAGTCCTGCGTGTTGCCCAACACGCGGATAAGCTGGTCCCCGGCCAGCCCGACCAGGATCATGACCGGGAAGAACGCGGGCCGGCGGATGATCACCAGCGCGAGGTAGAGCAGGCCAGCACCGATGACCAGCGAAGCAGCCACCACTTCCACGTCCGGCGTTTGGATGGCGAGCGAGCGCCCCAGGGCCACCAGAATGACCGCGAAGGGCAGGCTGGCGCGCCAGCGCCCGATCACCAGGGCCAGGATCGGCAGAAGTAGTAGCGCACCCAGCGCGATGATCTCGTTTTGCACCGTCGTCAGCTCGACGACGCCGGGCACGCCCTCCAGTGCGGCGCGATCGACGGCACGCTGGACCAGATCAGCACTGCTGGCTCTCGCGTACAGGCTGGCATATACAAAGCGGATGGCCTGGATCAGAAACAGACCCACCATCCCAGCCTCTAACGAGCGGAGCAGATCCCGGCGGAATTGTGGCATGGACGGCATTGCCTCGCAGGTGGTACAGGGCATCTCAGGGCTGACGACAGCCGCCTATCATTGTACGCCAAGTTCGAGGAGATGCCACCCGTGAGGGGAATCTGCTATACTATGCGGAATTTTACGCGTGAAAGGACCGGGTTATGGAAAAAGTCGACACCCTTTTGGTGGGCGGGGTTGTGCTGCCGATGAACGAGGCGATGGATCGCTTCGATAACGGCGCAGTCGCGGTTCGGGGCGATAGCATCGTGGCAGTCGGCCCGGCTGAGGCGCTTCGCCGGCAGTATGAAGCGGACGAAGTCATCGACTGCACGGGCCAGATCGTTTTGCCCGGCCTGGTCAACGCCCACACGCACATGCCGATGTCTTTGCTGCGCGCGATGGCCGACGACCTGCGGCTGGATGTGTGGCTGATGGGCTATATGATGCCGACTGAGCGCGAATTCGTCACGCCCGAGTTCTGCCGTCTGGGGACGCTGCTGTCGTGCGCGGAGATGATCCGGGGCGGCACGACGCTGTTCGCGGATATGTACTACTACGAGGCGGACGTGGCAGCGGCAGCAGCCGAGGCCGGGATGCGCGGCGTCTGCGGGCAGTCGGTGATGAAGTTTCCCGCGCCGGATGCCGAGAGTTACGAAGAAAGCCTGGCCTATACACGGCGCTTCATCGAGGAGTGGAAGGGCCACCCCTTGATCGTACCGTCGGTGGCGCCGCACGCGCCGTACACCTGCACCGACGAGATCTTGCAGGCCTGCGCCGATCTCGCCGTCGAGTACGACGTGCCGCTGCAAATCCACATCCTGGAGACGCGCCAGGAAGCCGAGGATAGCTGGGCGGAGTTCGAGAAGAAAGTGGTCGAGCGCGTGGCCGATCTCGGCGTGTT
>DYEN01000266.1 GCA_020725705.1 Anaerolinea sp. | reverse complement strand
GCCGCCGAACTGCTGGAAGCGTGCCCAGCGCAGGTCTGGCCCTTCGCCCCCGAAGGCGCCCGCCGGCGGAGCCGTGATGCGCTCGCGCAAGAACGCCACTTCATCTTCCCACGGCAACGCCTGCGCCGCCCCCGCCAGCCCACGAGCGACGGTGAGCAGGACATCGCCGGTAGCGCGCACGTCGTGCAACGGCCCGACGACCGGCTGCTGGCTGCTGACGACCGGCATCCCACCCAGAGCCGGCGTCACAACCTCATAGCCCCACCCTTCGAGATAGACGCGGTCCGGCAAGATCAGGTCCGCGTAGACCGCCGTCTCGTCGACCAGCGGGCTAAAGGACACCACCGTCTGGACGTTCGCCAGAGCTTCGACAACACCCGACTCGGACGGCATCTCGTAGACGGGGTTGGCGCCATGCACCAGCAGCACATCGATCTCGCCTGCCTGCATCCGGGCCACCAGCGCCTGAGCATCCGCGTACGACGAGGTCGTCACCGGGCGCAGACCCGCGTCGGCCAGCGCCTGCGCCGGAAGCAGTCCGCCCGGCTGCCCGATCGTTCCCGCGATCAGATTGAGCGTCTGGACCGCCGCCACTGCCGCCAGGGCGTTGTCGCGCCCGGCCAGCGGGGCACCCGGCAGCGCGACCGGCCGCTGTGCTTCGGCGAACATCCGCGCCAGGGCGGCCAGCTCGGTAACCGTCAGGTGGCACGACGCTGCAACTGCTTCCAGATCGACACTCACCGCCGCCGCACGCGCCGCCTCCACGCGCTCCGCCGGGCCGAAACCTTCGTCGGCGATCAGGCGGATGAGCGCCTGTGCCACCAGCGCCTCATCACCGGGGCGAACCGGCACCCACCGGTCGGCGGACGCGCCGGAGTTGGACATCCGCGGCTCGAACTGCACGAACATCCCGCGCTTGCCGTAGGGCTGGGCGCGGAATCGGCCAAATCCCACCCCGTAGCCGGTCGCGTTCAGCCACGTGCCGAGGTAATCTGCGCCGAACGAGAAAATCACATCCGCGTTCGCCAGGTCGTAGGCGGGCAGCGCGGCAGTGCCCAGCAGGCCCTCGCTGGCCGTCTCCAGGACGTTGTAGCCGTTGTACCCGGCATACAGGTCGTAGCGTACCGGCGGCTGGGCGCCGATGGCGTCCGCAAACAGGGTGAACAGATCGACCAGATGGCCCGATGTCGTCGTGCCCAACCAGATCGCGACCCGGTCGCCGGCTTCATTGAGGCGCTCGTACAGGCGGTTGATCGCTTCATTCCAGGCGATCGGGGTATACCGCCGCGAGCCGCGCTCGCTCTGCTCCACCGCCCCAGGGACGCGGTCCGGGTTATAGAGAAGCTGCAACCCTGCCTGGCCGCGCGCGCACAGCCGCCCGCGATTCACCGGATGATGCGGGTTGCCTTCGATCTTGATGGCGCGACCGTTCATAATCTTGACCAGGATACCGCAGCCTGCCGGGCACTGGCGGCAGGTCGAAGCAAAATAGGTCGGGACACCCGCGAGCTGTTCCTCAGGCGCAACGACATACGGGACCAGCTCAACCCAGCGCTCGCCGCCGCAGCCGGTCAAGATCGCGGTTGCCGTTCCAGCCGCGCTCACTTTGAGAAAGTTACGGCGTGTAATCTGTGTCATAGCGTTCTCCTACCGGTGGCAGACCGCGCAGTCGTACAGCGCTTCTTTGTTCTCTTGCTCGGCATGGCAGTCCAGGCAGAAACCCATGTTGTGCTCCACCACCTTGTGCGCCACCGTCATGCTGGCGACATCACCATGGCACGCGCCGCAGGTCACACCGCTGGCGATGTGGGATTGGTGGTTGAAATATACGTAGCTGGGCTGCTCGTACACTCGCTTCCAAGGGATCGGCTCCTGGCGCTCCCAGTAGCCGGCGAGTTCCTGGATGATCTCGGAGTCGGTCCGGATG
>DYEN01000265.1 GCA_020725705.1 Anaerolinea sp. | reverse complement strand
GACACGCGGCCCTATTTGCAGCGCGCCACCATGTTCGTCTGCCCGCTGCGCAGCGGCAGCGGCACGCGCTTCAAGCTGCTGGAAGCGCTCGCCTGCGGCTGTCCCGTGATCAGCACCACGATCGGCGCCGAAGGGCTGCACGCGGTGGACGGCCAGCATATGCTGCTGCGCGACACGGCCGAGAGCTTCGCCGACGCGATCGTCACCCTGATCGAAAACCCGGCGCAGGCTGCGGCGTTGGGACGCACCGGGCGCGAGTGGGTGGTCAGCACGCACGCCTGGGAACACAGCGCCGCCCTGCTGCGCGCCGCCTATGAAAAGCTGATCGGCCACGAAGACCCCACCGTACGCCGCAGCAAGCAAGAAACGAACGCGACACGGCGCCAGAGCGCAGCGCCGATCGCGCCCAAAGGCGAGCACGACACCCCATGAGCGATCCCTCTCCGCCCCCCGCGCCCCCCAGCGCGACCATGGCCGCCATCGCGCGGGTGTTGATCGAACAGGACATCGCCGCGCCGGACGCGATCCAGGGCTGCCCGGAAGATCAGGTTCGCGCGCTGGAAGCGCATCACGGGCGCCCACTGCCACGCCTCTACCGCGAGTTCTTGCTGACTCTGGGCAGCGGGATGGGCGAGCTGTTCGCGGAGACCGAGATCCTGTGCGGGCCGCACCTCTACACGCTGCGCGATGCCGCGGAGCAGATGTTGCGCGCCGGCGGCGTAGACACACCGCTGCCGGATGACGCGATCGTCTTCGCCCGGCACGGCGAGGACGCCTTCGACTTTATGCGCGCCGGCGAGGGTCACGACCCGCCGGTGTACCAGTATCTCGCCGGCCAACGGGCCTGGCAGCGCATCGCTCCCAGTTTCACGGCGTACCTCAAGAGCGCCATCGCGGATCACCTCGCGATCGTGCACGGCTGGGCCTCGGAAGAAGCCATCGCGGCGCGAGCGCAGGCCGAGCCGGGCAGTAGCGCGTTCTTCTGGATCGCGCTGATTATCCTGATCGCGCTGTTTTTCGCGATCGCCATCTTCGGAGACGAGGTCAGCCGGATGCTCTTCGGCTAGCCAGCCTGATCCCCCGCAATCCCCAGATTGTCATCATACATTCCATTAGAAATACTTGGATCTTGTAACATCTATGTACCCCAGACGGTTTAGCAAATGAGTTAGTCTGCACCTGGCAGACGCTCGATGGTCCGAGTTGGGTTTTGCATGTAGTGTGGGGTTCTTTTAGCTCGAGCGGGTATAGGGGCTTGCGTCCGGCGAAGCAATCGCTTCCCGGCGCGGCCCGGGCGGTCTGACCGACCGCCCTACACAACCGGGTCGCCAGGCGGCCCGGTTGTGTTTTGTGCTCCGGCGCTCAAGGGCGCGGCATGTGCCGCCGGATGGCGGCCAGCAGCGCGGGGTAATCGCAGTGACTGTGCGAGGCGATCCCGAAGGCGCGGCGGCGGCCCAGGCCCGCCATCCGCCCGACGACCGCGTAGATCGGCGGCAGCCCGCGCTCGACGCTGATCAACCGCCCTTCGCGCTCGCGCTCCCAACGGGTGCGGCGAGTCCGCTGGATCAGGGTGTGGTCGTGGATCGCCGCCAGCGCGTCCCACGGAACCCAGCTTCCGTGCCACAGCAGCGGTTGCAGCCACAATCCCCGCTCATAGACGGTGACACGCGGATGCAGCACGCTCAGTAGCAAAAGCGGCGGCGCCAGCCCGGCCAGGAACACCGCCGCCAGCACCAGCAGCGGCAGGCGATACCCGATCCCCAGCACCAGCAGGCCCGCCACTCCAACAGCGATCCCGGTCAGCCCGCCCGCGATCAGCCAGCCCGTCACCCGGCGCAAGGCCGGGCGCGGATGCGGGTGATCGGAAAGCCGCGCGCCGGTCAGTTGATCGTCCTCTGCCATACGCATCCTATCGCGTGTCCATCCCGCCAGCATACCGGTTCGCCGCTGCGTCCGATTATACGCTATACTCGCGCCGGATTCGCCGCCGATTTTCCAAGCCTTCAAGGAGCCGCCATGTCCCGCCGCCACCCAGATGACACCTTTGAGCTAACCCTCGACGCCATGGCGCATGGGGGGAGCGCGGTGGGGCACGCCCAGGGACGCCCTGTTTTCGTGCCGTACGCGATTCCCGGCGAGCGGATCATCGCCCGCGTCGTGGACGATCGCGGGCGCTATGCGCTGGCACAGGGCGTGACGCTGCTCACGCCGTCGCCGCTGCGCGTGCGCCCACGCTGCCCGCACTTCGGGCCGGGGCGCTGCGGCGGCTGTGCCTTCCAGCATATCGCTTACGAGGCACAACCCGATTTCAAGCGCGATGTGGTCATCGACCAGCTCCGGCGCATCGGTGGCTTTCGCGATCCGGTCGTGCACCCAACCGTGCCCAGCCCGGAAGCCTGGGGCTACCGCCTGAGCACGACCTTTTACACCGACGACGCAGGGCAGCTGTGCTATCCCGGCACCGACGGCCAGACGCTCATCCCGATCGAGGAGTGTCACATCGTCCGGCCCGAGCTGATGGAGCTGTTCGAGGAATTGGCACTGGAAGAGATCCCGGAGCTTGAGCGCGTGCGCCTGCACGCCAGCTCAGAAGGCGCGCCGATGATCGTTCTGAGCACGCGGGATGACCAGGCGCCGGAGCTTGAGGTCGATCGCCCCGTGTCGATCAACTTCCTGCTGAGCGACAATGAGCCGGTCAATCTGATCGGCTCCAGCCACGTTGTGTATCGTGTGCACGGGCGGCGTTTCCGGGTGACGGCGGGCGCTTTCTTCCACGCCAACCTGCCGCAGATCGAGCGCGTGATCGAGCTGGTGCTGGACCGCTTGAACCTGAGCGGTAGCGAGACGGTGCTCGATCTGTACGCGGGAGTCGGCACGCTGACCGCTTTTCTGGCGGAGCGTGCCTCGCTGGTGACCGCCGTCGAGAGCTATCCCCCCGCCGTGACCGATGCCGACGAAAACCTGGCCGATTTTGAGAACGTCGACCTGATCGAAGGCAGCGTCGAGGCCGTGCTACCGGCGCTCACGGAGCAGTACGACGCGGCGGTGCTCGATCCGCCGCCGTCGGGCGTGGACGGGCGCGCCCTTGACGCCCTGGCAGCGGTGGGGCCGCGCGCGCTGGTGTACGTCAGCGCCGACCCCGCGACTCTGGCCCGCGACGCCAAGCGCCTGACCCAGAAGGGTTATCGCCTGATCGACGTGCAGCCGGTCGATATGCTGCCGCAGACGGCCTACATCCAGTGCGTGGCCCATTTTGCACGCTAGCCGCGCCCGATTTGCGGGCCACGTGCCGATCGGTGGTATCATCGGCGGGCACGTCATCGCCCGACATCACGTGTTAGCGGACAAAGGACGGATCATGACTCATCGCCACACCGCACCACGTCAGACAGCTCTCCGTCTGATCGGGCTGCTTCTGCTGGCGGCGCTGGCCGCGCTGGCGCCTGTCCCGGCCCTGGCCCAGGATGACCTGTCGCAGACCTACACCACCCTCGACGGCACGCTGACCTTCCGGCATCCCGCCGGCTGGGCGGTGGTCGAGCAGTTCGGGACGATCACACTGGCGAACTCGCAAGCGGCGCTCGACGCGCTTAACACCGCGGCTCAGCTTGAACCCGGCCAGGTCGCCGTGGCCGTGATTCCCCCGGCGGGTCTGGCCGAGCAACTCGCCCTGATGGGCCTCAGCCTGGATGGAGACGCCGAGGCCCTGATCGCGGACTACATCATGCTGCTCGGCACGGAAGGCACCTTTTCGGCGCCGCAGGCGATCAACGCCGGCGATAAGCTCGTGGTCAAGACCAGCGGCGCCACCTTCGGGCTGTTGCAGGCCCTCTATGCCGT
>DYEN01000264.1 GCA_020725705.1 Anaerolinea sp. | reverse complement strand
CTTCACCACACCCGGAATCTTGCCTTCCAGGGCAAGTTCGCGGAAGTGGATCCGGCAAAGCCCAAAACGACGGATATAGCCGCGCGGGCGGCCGCAGACCTTGCCCGAGTTCGGGTCGACGTACTGGCAGCGATTGCGCACGCGCACCCGGTATTTGCGTCTCTTTTCGCGGGCCACCATTGACTTCTTCGCCATCGGGTCAAACCTTCCTGATTGCTCTTGAGCCGTATTTCTCAGCGCTGGCGGAACGGCATGCCCAGCAAGTGGAGCAGGCGGCGTCCCTCTTCGTCGGTCTGCGCGCTGGTCACGATGGTGATCTCCATGCCGCGCACCTTGTCGATCTTGTCGTACTCGATTTCCGGGAACAGCAGTTGCTCGCGCAAGCCCAGCGTGTAGTTGCCGCGCCCGTCGAACGAGTCCGGGCTGACCCCGCTGAAGTCACGGGTGCGGGGCAGGGCGATGTTCATCAGACGATCGAGCAGCGCCCACATCCGTTCGCCACGGAGATCGACCTTGACGCCAATGGCGCGCCCTTCGCGCAGCTTGAAAGCCGCGATGCTCTTGCGCGCCTTGGTGATGACCGGCTGCTGCCCCGTAATGCGGCGGAGATCTTCCACCGCACCATCAAGCGCCTTCGCGTTGTCCAGCGCCTCGCCCACGCCAATGTTGACGACCACTTTCTTCAGGCGCGGGACCTGCATCACGCTGGAATAGCCGAATTCTTCCATCAGCGCTGGAACCACTTCGTTGCGGTATTTTTCCAGCAAGCGATTCTGTGCCATGTGTCCTAAACCTCACTCCGCGCGCGGGTTATTCGATATCCTGGCCGCACTTGCGGCACACGCGGACCTTGCGGCCATCTTCGTTCACCCGGTAGCCGACGCGCGTGCGGGCCTCGCACTGCGGGCAGACCAGCATCACGTTTGAGAGGTGGATCGGCGCCTCGAACTCGATGATGCCGGGCTGAACCTGCTGGCGGCCCGCCTGAACGGGGCGCTGGTGCTTCTTGACGATGTTGACCCGCTCCACGACCACGCGGTCCTTCTTGGGAATGACACGCAGCACCTCGCCGCGCGTCCCTCTGTCCTTGCCGGCAATCACCTCGACGGTGTCACCCTTCTTGATGCGTTGCATGCCTATTTCACTCCCATCTCAAGCTGGCCAGGGCGCTACAGCGTTTCGGGAGCCAGCGAGACGATCTTCATGAAACCCTTCTCGCGCAGCTCGCGGGCCACCGGGCCGAAGATACGGGTGCCACGCGGGTCTTTGGTGTCGCCCTGGAGAATGACCGCGGCGTTGTCGTCGAACTTGATGTACGACCCATCCCCGCGCCGGTATTCCTTGGCCGTGCGCACAATGACTGCGCGGACAATTTCGCTCTTCTTCACCGACCCCTGCGGCGACGCGGACTTCACCGTCCCAATCACGATGTCGCCCACGGTCGCGGTCTTGCGCTTCGAGCCACCCATGATGCGAATGACCAGGATCTCGCGGGCGCCGGTGTTGTCGGCAACCTTCAAGCGCGATTCGTTTTGAATCATCTCTAACGCCTCACTCCGGGACTGGTCCGGTTATGCCTCTTCGACTTCGGAGAATTCAGTGGCCGGAGTCTCAGTAGCCGCTGCCTCTGGCATTTCCAGGACAGCCTCGACAACCCACCGCTTGGTCTTGCTGATCGGGCGGCTCTCGACGATGCGAACCAGGGCGCCGACCGGGATGGCATTCGTCTCGTCGTGCGCCTTGTACTTCTTCGACGTCCTGACCACTTTCTTGTACAACGGATGGCGCTTGGTGGTCTCCACTTCGACCACAACGGTTTTCTCCATCGCGTTGCGAATGACGCGGCCCTCGAGCCGGCGCCGGTTATTTGTCATTGCGTTCCTCCTGAACGATCTGCGCGGCCAGTTCGCGCTCGCGCTGAATGGTCAGGTAGCGCGCCACATCCTTCTTCAACTGGCGAATGCGCGTGTAGTCTTCTAGCTGGCCGGATTCCCACTGG
>DYEN01000263.1 GCA_020725705.1 Anaerolinea sp. | reverse complement strand
TCTGGGTTGCCAGCGGCACGGCGCAGTCCGGGCAGGGGAGCAGCCCGACGCCGATCACGCCCGCGGCGATCCAGCGGCTGCCCAGGATTACGCGCCAATTCCGGTGCATGGTGTTTTCTCTCCGCATTGTGCGTGTTTGTCGGCTGTCCATATACCCGCACAGGCGCGATTATAGCGCCATCAGGTTATCCGTGCGCCTTTGTGACAAATGTCACATTTTATTCGGAAGTTGTGAACTGTTAGCGTCTATAGCGGGAGCTTATCCTTGTAGGTGTGTGACAGCAGGCTGGTGTGAGCTTCTGGAAAGAAGCTCTCCCATGTTGGGATTGTGTTTCTCTTCTGCCTCCTTGACCAACTATACTTCTTGACCCGGTGACGGCGGGCCTGGGCCGCCAGGTCGCGATGTGGACCGCAGAACGCCGTCAATACCACAAATACCGCATCTAGCTGGGGAGTCTGGATGCGGTATTTTGTTTGGCATAGGCGGCCTGGACGGCACTCCCCAAACTTCATGACAGGCCGCACTATTCTTGATGCAACCTGTCACACCCCAAAAGCAGTGTTTTCGACTATGCTAGAAACAGCTAGCGAAAATAGACTTTAAGAGAAATCGCCCTATCGCGCAGAGTTGCGCCAATGTTTTCCTCCTTGTGCTTCAGCGCCCGACCGCCCGGTCGGGCGCTGGGGTTGTAGGGCTGTACCCGCTCCGGCCAAAGCTCTCATCCTCTGCCGCTGGCTGCCAGTTGCGCCAGTGCCCAGGCCGCGTGCTCTCGCACCAGCGGCGAGTCGTCCGACATGGCCAGCCGCTCCAGCGCCGGGGCGAACTCCGCCAGCCCGCTGTTGCCCGCCGCGACACAGGCATTCCGCACCAGCCGCTCGCGCCGGATGCGCGCGATTGGCGTGCCCGCAAAGCGTGCCTGGAAGGTGGGATCGTCCAGCGCCAGCAGATCGGCCAGCGGCGGCGCGGCGCGGTCGATCTCGATCGGATAGAAGGCGGGTTCGGTTGCCGGCTGCACAAAGCGTGTGAAGGGACAGACTTCCTGGCAGATGTCGCAGCCATAAACCCAGTTCCCCATCAGCGGGCGCAGCTCCGGCGGGATCGTGCCCTTCAGCTCAATCGTCAGATAGCTGATGCAGCGCCGCGCGTCAAGCTGGTAGGGGGTGGGCAGGGCGCCGGTGGGGCAGGCGGTCAGACAGCGCGTGCAGGTGCCGCACATCGTGGCGCGTTGTGGCATGTCGTAGACGTCGAACGCCAGCGACGTCAATAGCTCGCCCAGGAAGCGGTACGAGCCGCGCCGGGGGTGGATCAGCATGGTGTTTTTGCCGATGAAGCCCAGCCCGGCCTGCTGCGCATGGCTCCGCTCCAGGATCGCGCCGGTGTCCACATATGCCCGGCAGGCGATCGTGCCGTCGGTCTGCTCGCGCAGCCACGCGGCCAGGTGTTCCAGGCGCGGCAGCATCAGGTCATGATAGTCGCGGCCCCAGGCATAATTCGAGATGCGCCCGCGCCGGGGATCGCTCAACACTTCCTCGGGCACGACGCGCGTGCCATATTCGAGCGCCACGACGATCAGCGACTGCACGCCCGGCAGAATCGCGTTCAGGTCGCGGCGGCGCGCCACGCGGTCGGGCCGGGCCAGGTAAACCATGGTGCCGTGCATCCCCGCCTCGATCCAGCGCAGGTAGGCGCCCAGGGTGGGACTGGGCACCGCCGGGATGATCCCGACCTGGTTGAACCCCAGGGCAGCGGCCTGCTGGCGGACGGCTTCGGCGGAGAATGTGGGCATAAGATCCAGGATGGCGCCACCTGTAAACCGGATGCCCGCCAGTCTAGCGTGCCGTGCAGCGCGAATCAAGCAAATTGACTGTTGCATTTGATCGGCTTCCGCCCCAATAATCGTTAGGAAGGTTGTGTATTTATTGGTTGTGGGCGAGTGTTGGAACATAGGGCGGAATGGGGGATGATGATGGAAATGGATCGAACTGCGACTTCGGAGCAAACGACCGCACCGTATCTGGCGCGGCTCGCGGCATCGCCACGGCGGCAGGCCTGGCTATTAGCGGTTCTGGCGGCGGTGCTGCTGGCAGCGTGCGTGTTCTATGCCTTCTATCTCCCGCAGACGCCGGGCCGCATGGCGCGCACCAGCTCGCGCCTGATCCCCCACCTTGAGCTTTGGGACGCTATCGTCGATTTGCGCGTGCCGGGCACGGACAGCCCCGAAACCGTCGCTGCGCTGCTGTTGGCAGTTGGTTTGCTGGCTTTTGGCGCCTATGCGGCGGCTATCGCCGTAAGCTGGTGGCACGGTGATCGCCGCTCCACGCTGGCCGTCGCCGGGGCAGGAGCGGTGCTGCTGGCGGCCGTCTCCGTGGTCGCCATGCCGACCATCAATACGGATGTCTACAACTACATCGTTTCGGCGCGTGTTGCGTCGGAGTATGACGAGAACCCCCACTATGTCGCGCCGGCG
>DYEN01000262.1 GCA_020725705.1 Anaerolinea sp. | reverse complement strand
TCGTCTCCACGCTGCCGAGAATCTGGTAGACCAGGCAGTCGTAGTCGCAGCCACGGCTGAGGTCCGGGTGCGTGCGGCTGTGGCTCTGGATCGACATCCCGGCGGCGGCCATCTCGCGCGCCTGATCCCAGGTCAGATAGCCGGGCCGGTTCTGGTCGATCCACTCGGTGACGACGAAGAACGTGCCGGTCATGCCGAACTGGCGCAGCAGGCGATAGGCGTGCTGATAGGCGTCGGCGTAGCCGTCGTCGAAGGTTAGCACGACCGGGCGGGGGGGCAGCGGCGCGCCGGCATGCAGGGCGTTGTAGACGTCATCGAGCGACACGGCGGTGTAGCCGTGATCGCGCAGCCAGCGAAGCTGCGCGGCGAACTGCTCCGGCGTGACGGAGAGGTCGAGCCGGTAGCGGTCGGCGTCGTCGGGCGGCGTGCTGATGTAGTGGTACATCAGGATCGGCACGCGCAGGCGGCGGCGCGTCTCGTCGGCGCGGGCCGGACCCAGCGCCGCGACCAGCCAGACCGCAAGCAGCGCCAGCGCGATCCCGCGCATCAGGCGCGCGCGCAAGCGGGAATGTCGAGTCATGTGGATAACACTAGCAGCACAGGGCGCAAGTGGCAACGAGTTGCGGCCCGGCGCGTTCAATCGGCATAGAGCGCGGCGGCTTCCCAGGTCAGGGCCGCGCTGTCAGCCCGTCCACCGCGCCACCACAGCCCCCACGAACCGGCAGCTTCGACCGCGCTCAGCCCCAGCCGCTCGCGGTTGAGCCGTAGCCGGACCTGGCCGGGCGCCTCGCGGTGAAGCTCGACGCGGTTGGCGGCACCCGCCGGGTTAGCGCGCGGGTAGGGAGTCCAGCGCCACTCCGGGCGCGGCGCGGGGCAGTCTTCGAGCACGGGCAGCCGATCGCCCGGCGGACAGCGGCGCGTGGTGATGTAACCCTCACCGCTGAGGGCGTAGACGATGCGTGAGCCGTCCGTTGCGGCGAGCCACACGCCCCACGCGGCGCCGGGATCGGACCCCGGCAGCAGGCGGGCGCGCACATCGAGCGTGAAGCGGGTGCCGACGGGCAGGGAAACAGGCGCAGTGCTCCAGCCCGCCTCGCCCGGCGTCAGCGTGAGCGTGCTGCCGCCCGCCCAGCGCCAGTCCGCCGCCTGCCAGATGCGCTGGGCCGCACGCGGGGGATCGGCGGCGCCGAGGGCGATCAGCAGGGCGGCCAGCGCCGCGGCGCCCGGCGTCGCGAACAGCGCCATGAGGACGAGCCGGTGCAGCCAGCGAGGGGGCGCGGAATTTGCGGGCTTAATCGTCATGCTTATACTATCAGAACAATGGCCTTTTTTTGAAAGATGGGTCATAATTCCTCATAAGGTTTACGGAGCTGCGGGGCACGTCGATGGCCGACTATCTGGTGAATTATACCTGGGATACTTCACACGCTGTCCCGCTACTGATTGTTTCGGTCAGCGGGCGGCTGTTGACCGATCCACTCGCCATTGCACGCATCATCGATCAGGCACATCTGCTGGCGGAGCAGCACACCGAGAGCGACGGATTGTACCTCGTTTACGACCTCACCCGGACGGAGCGCCGGCTGCCCCTGAACAGCCTGATGGGGCGGACGCGGATCAGTCCGCGTGTCAAGGGGGTGTACGTGATCGGCATCATCAACCGGACGGATGAAATGGCCGTGCTGATCATGAGCGCGGCCAAGCGCCTGCCGTATACGGTTGAGTTCTACCCGTCGCTGGACGAGCTGCACGCCCATCTCAACCGCCAGGACGCGCCGCGTTAAGCCCCTTTCCGCGGGCGATCTCGAGCGGCGCGCACCGCGCAATACCCCCTCACCGGCAGCCACGGCGCGAGCCGCGGACCCGCTTGAAGCGTGCCTGAAACAGCCGTAGACTTTAAGAAAGGCTACAATAGCCGCGTAAACGGCGAGGAGGGGCTATGAAAAGGCACAGTCTGCTCACGCTGGTTGGGTGTATCCTCGTCCTGGTGGTGAGTTTGCCGGCTGGCGCGTTGATCGCCCGGGCGCAGCCGGTGTCCGTTTCCTTTCGCATCGAGTTTGTGACCGGCACGGATGGCACCGAAAACGCGCTGGTGGTGGAGTTGTACGGCCCCGGCGCGACGGAGCCGTTCTGGCGGGTGACCGTCGCGGAGAACGCCGGAGACCTGCAACCCGGACAGCGCAACAGCTACGAGTTCCCGCTGCCTGCCACGTTCTGTGACGTGGCCGAGGTGCGCGTGCTCAAGCCGGCCAGTATTCCCGCCGGCGACGACGCCTGGGATATCCGCGAGTTTTATGTGTATGTGGACGATATCGAAGTGGCCTTCGACCGGGTAGCCTACGAAACCTTCTCGCCGTTCACTACCACGCACTGGCCCATCAACCTGAACTGGCAGGGCACCGAGGCGTACCGGTCGCGCTGCGGCGATCTGGCGGTGGCGCCGCCCAGCGGCGAACTGATCCCGATCGGGCCGGGGCTGTTCTCGGTGCTCCGCACGCCGGCGTTTGTCCCGCAGGTGCCCGAAGTTCGCCCGCTGCCGGGGCTGTTCGTCACGCCCACGCCAACGCCGGTGCCCGGCGCGTCGATGTCGAACCAGGGGATCGCCTGCCCGGGCTTTCTGCCGTCCCGCTTGCTGGTGGGGGGTCAGGGGCGCGTGCTGCCCGGCGTCGCCAACAACCTGCGCAGCGCGCCCTCGGTCAACGGCCAACTGGTGGGCCAGATTCCGGGCGGGGGAGTCTTCGCGGTGCTGGAAGGCCCAAGCTGCGACGCAGCGGGGATCGCGTGGTGGCGTGTCAGCTACCAGAACCTGATCGGTTGGACGGGCGAGGGACAGGGCACGACGTATTGGGTCGAGCCGCTGCCCTAGAGGCTGTCAAGACCGGACCGTGGGGCGAAGGCCGGCGCTGCGTGTAGGGTGCCGGGCTTGCCCGGCCCGTGCGGAAATAGGGAGTCAAACGCGCGGTGGTGGGGCGGCGGGCGATGCCTGCATCGCCCCTACAAGTACATCCAACACCGCCGCTTCCCGTCAAAACCGGCGCCCAGGGACATGTCCCCTGGGCGCCGGCTCTGTGGCGCGATCGGTGTTATTTGACCGACCCGGTGGGCAGCGGTGTGCCGTTCCAGACCGCGTCGTAGTTGGGACCCATCGACTCGACCGGGACCCACAGGTAGTTGCACAGATAGGCGAGCTGATAGTATTCGCCGCTCTCGTCTGTGCCGACTACCCAGGCGGTTTTGCCGGCGGTGAACACCACCGGCGGCTCGGTCTGCTTGCCGGGCGCCCAGTGGGCGACCGTATCGGTGAGGAAGGTGCCGACCACCGACCCGGCGGGTATGGTCACCGGGTTGCACCAGCCCTGGCCGGAGATGGTCAGGATATAGGCACCGTTCGGCCCCGGATTCCGCGACGGCCCCACGGCGTAATCGAAACTGGTCGCGCGGATGATATACGTGTCGCCGGCCGGAGCGGTGAACACCAGATAGGCGCTGTACCAGTGCAGGCAGGGTCCGCCGTTATCGTCGGCGTAGGCCAGCAAAGTCATTGAACTCGAGAACACCTGCAGGTAGGGATCGAGCGGCGAGCCGGGGGCACAGTCGAGCCGGACGGTGATCGTCTCGCCCGCTTCGAGGTGGATGGGGTAGTCGTCGTGGGTGTTGGCGGGGGTGATCTCCCCGTGGTAGGTGAGGCTGCCGGCAGCCTGGGCCGACGGGGCGAAGACGCTCAGCGCCGCGGCCAGCAGTGCCAACGCTGCGAGCACGGAAAACAGGCGTTTCACGCGATTTACTCCTGTTTGAAAGAGGGATAAAAGTTCTGCGACTCTGTGTGTGGGCGGTGTGGGACGGTGAGGGGGTGCAAACGGGCGTGAAGGCGCAGAGATAGCTTCAGTATAGGTAAAACAGGGTCTGGCACAATCGAATGTGCGGCTGCGGGCGTGAATTTTTCGCGAAAAAAGACGGGCCGGCGCACAGCCGCGCAGACGGTCGAAAATTCGCCCAAAACGGCCTGGCGAGGTACAATAAGCAGCTAACAATGGCGAGGCAAGCAGCCTGCCCGCATAGCGGCAGCACCGGGCTGGTGGCGGCCTTTGGCGCCGACGAAGACAACAACCGGGCGACCCGCGCTTTGTTAACGGTCGCCCGTGTGATTCAAGAGCCGGTGGCGGTACAAAACGATGGACAATCAGCAAGAGACCCCTATGGAAATCGGCACGATTCGCCAGGTCAATATCGACGACGAGATGCGCGGGGCGTACCTCGATTACGCGATGAGCGTGATC
>DYEN01000261.1 GCA_020725705.1 Anaerolinea sp. | reverse complement strand
GCCCTGCTCGGCCTGGCAGACCGGCTGCTCAGGCGGCGCGATGGGATCGTCTGGCGGACCGGCGCGGCCCTGCTGGCCCTCGAGATCGCCCTGCTCTACACCCACAACCTGAGCGTGCCGGTGGTAGCATGGCTGAACCTCGCTTTGATCGCGGTGTGGGCTTCCCGCCAGCAGTGGCGAACGCTGACCGTCTGGCTGGCGAGCCAGGTCGTGGCGCTGGTCATCTATCTACCCTGGGTGCTAGGTCAATCCCCCAGTGGCACGCCGCTGAACACCCCGCCGCGCCTGAGCGTGAATCTGGCGTGGGACATCTGGCGGGCGTACTTCGCCCCGGTTCCGGCGCTGGTCGGCGCGAAGCTGGAACTGGACATCGTCAGCGCGCTGTTCGGGCTGGTTGCGCTGACCGCTGGCGTGGCGCTGCTGATCCGGCGCCGCACACAGCGGAACCTGCTGATCCTGTCCCAGGCGCTGTTGCTGCCGCCCATGGCAACGATCGAGCTGTGGCTGGCGCACATCGACTTCCACCCGCGCTACTACCTGGCAGGAGTTCCCGCCGCCTTGCTGACGGTTGCGCTGGGGCTGGATAGCCTGCCGGACGATTTTGGCCTGCGGCGCAGCGCGCTGGTGGGCGGCGTTGCCGTTGCCACCGCAGCCGCCGCCGCCAGCCTGACTACTCTTCTCAGCCAGCCGCGCTATCAGCACGATGATTTCCGCGCCATCGCTACCTATTACGCCGGCCTGCCACCGGACGCGCTGATCGTCATCCCCTACGGCTGGGAACCGGCGCTGGAAGAATACTATGTCGACAGGCTCGGCGTGCAGGCGGCCATTGTGGGCGTGCCGCTGCACAGCCCGGCACGCGAGGCTATCGAGCGGATCAACACCGCCCTGGCGGAGCGGCCCGTTCCGGCGCACGTCGAACTGCTGACCTGGTATCAGCTTCCGGCAGACGAGCGAGGCATGTTCCCCTGCCTGCTAAGCGCCGCCGGGCGCCCAACCGGCCACGCGCTGACCGTCCAGGGGCTGACGACCACCTCGTATCAGATCGAGCGGCCGCTGGCGCTGGAGACGTTCGAGAGCGAGGCCGATTTCGGCCTGCTGCGGCTTGAGGGAGCCGCCGCCGCCAGCGCGCGGTCGGTGTGCCTGAGCACGTCGTGGATGCTGCCTACGCCCACAGCCAGCGACTGGCGCGTGGCGGCGCGCCTGGTAACCACCCGCCCGCCGGGCTGGACGATCGCGCGCAGCGACACGGACATCCGGCGCGATGATCAGGTGCCGACCTCAGCCTGGGACGCGGGCGAGCGCGGTCAGGCGTTCAGCCTGCTGCCCTTCCCGGCGGGCGCCCCACCCGGTGACTACGTCCTTCAACTGACCGTGTACAGCCGCAGCGCGCCCAACGGGTTGGATCGGCTGCAAGATGGCGTGCCATCGGGCCGGACCGTGTCGCTGATCATCGTTTCCCCGGCCGGGACAACCGACGAGGTCCCCGTCGACGTCGCTACCGCGCCCGAACTGGACCGCGGCGTGCGGCTGGCCGGGACCGATGCCGTCGATGCACCGATCAGCCCAGGCCAGGAACTGCGTATCACCTTGCAGTGGGCTGCATCACCAGACTGCTGCCCGGACGGGCCTTGGCACGGCGGCACGCTGGTTCTGCGCGGCGAGGGATGGGAGCAGGCACGTCCCGTCAACGCCTACCCACGCTACAGCCTGGACTGGCACGCGTTCAGCATCCCGGCGGATGCCAGCGGGCAGGCGTGGCTGTGGTTAGAGCCGGGTGCTTCGGAGCCGATCCATCTGGCGACCTATACGCTGCTCGAAACCGATCGCCTGTTTGCGCCACCGCCCTTCGAGCAGCCGGTCGGCGCGCTGTTCGAGGGTGTGGGAACGCTGGAAGGGTTCACGCTGGAGCAGCAGACGATCCGCGCCGGTGAGCCGCTGCCACTTGTCCTGGTCTGGCGTGCGGCAGAGACGCCACCGGGTGCCCTGACCGTCTTTACCCATTTGCTGGACGACTCCGGGCGCTATATCGGCGGCCACGACAGCCCACCCGCCGGGGGCAGCCGCCCCACGACAAGCTGGGTCGCAGGGGAATACATCGTGGACGAGCACGCCCTGACGCTGGAAGACACTGCCTACCGCGGCCCGGCGCGGATCGAGGTCGGTCTCTACGATCCGGACACCGGGCAGCGTGTGCTGCTGTCCGGCGGAGCCGATCATCTCGTCCTGCCCGGTGAGATCATGGTACGCTGACATGGGTGCATTCTCGTCGCTGTCGTTTCTCACACCGGTTGCGTTGGCGCTGGCCGGGCTGGCCGTCCCGATCGTGCTGCTCTACATGCTGCGCCTGCGCCGGACGGAAACGCCTATCTCCAGCACGTTCCTCTGGCGCGAGCTGGTGCGCGACCGCGAAGCCAACGCGCCCTGGCAGCGCCTACGCCCGAACTGGTTGCTGTTCTTGCAGTTGCTGATCCTGGCCGCACTGGTGATGGCCCTGGCGCGCCCCTTTATCGAGGTGAAGACCATCAGCAGCGGGCGCATCATCCTGCTGCTGGACGCGTCCGCCAGTATGATGGCATCCGACGTAGAGCCAAACCGGTTTGAGGCGGCCAGGTCGATCGCTCTCGAGATGGTGGACCTGCTGGGTGCGGACGATACCATGACGGTCATCCGCGTGGCCGCCGTCCCCGAAGTGCTCGCCTCTGCCTCGCGCGATCCGCTCACTCTGCGCCAGGCGATCGAGTCTGCGCAGCCGTCCGCCGCCGCGGCGGATTGGCCCGCCGCGCTGACCCTGGCAGCGGCAGGTGCAATCGGCGTTGAGACGCTGAGCGTCGTGATTCTGAGCGACGGCGGGCTGCCGGACAACCTGCCGCCGGTGCCGGGCAACGTGCGGTTCGTGCCGGTGGGCGAGTCCGGCCGCAATGTGGCGATTTCGGCTCTGGCGACAAGCTCCCTGCCGGATCAGCCGCCGCAGTTGTTCGCCCGACTGAGCAACTACGGGGACGAGGATACACAGGTTATCCTGGACGGGCGGTTGAACGGCAGCAGCATCATCGAGTGGGCATACCGCTACACCGTCCCGGCGCGCGGCCACGTGGATATCTTCGACATCGAGCTGCCGCCAGACTTCGACACGCTGACCACGACGCTAACACTGCCCAGCGGATCCGCCGATGCCGACTATCTGGCGATCGACAACGTCGCCCACACCGTGCGCGATCGCTCGGGAGTGGGCCGCGTGCTGCTGGCCGCCGCAGACAACCTGTTTCTGCGCCAGATTTTCCGTAGTCTGCGCGGCGTGGAGCTGTACGAGATCGAGCCGGGCGGCGCGCTCCCTCAGGAACCGTTCGATCTCTACGTGTTCGACGGCTGGCTCCCCGATCCGCTGCCGGATGGCGATCTGCTGCTGGTCAACCCGCCGGCCGGAACCGAGTTCTTCGAGGTTGGCGAGCCGGTCGATACAGTGCAGTCACTGGCGGCAACGTCGGACCCACGCGCGCGCAACCTGGGGGCGTTCCTCAACGCCACTAACCTGCAACAATACCGGCCGCTGACGGTCGGCGCCTGGGCCGTTCCTCTGGTGCGGACCGGCACCGCACCGCTGGTCGTCGCCGGAGAAGTGGAGCAGCGTCAGGTGGCGATTCTGGCCTTTGACGCGCGCTATCCCAACACCGATCTGGTTTTGCAGCCGGCCTGGCCGATCCTAATTGCCGAGCTGGCCGCGTGGTTCTCGCCGCCGCGCGCGCTGGATATCGGCGGCTCGCTCCCACCGGGCGCGCCGGTTACCGTCCGGCTGATCGAAGACGCTGACGGGGCGATTGTGGTCCATCCAGACGGCACACGCACCGTCTTG
>DYEN01000260.1 GCA_020725705.1 Anaerolinea sp. | reverse complement strand
GGCCGGCGTGCCCGTGATTCAGCCGGAAAAAGTGCGCGAAGAGTGGGCAATGGCGCAGATCCGCGAGTGGGCGCCCGATTTCCTGGTGGTAGTAGCCTTCGGGCAGATTCTGCGCCAGGAACTGCTGGACGTGCCGCGCATCGCCCCGATCAACGTGCACGCCTCGCTGCTGCCACGCTGGCGCGGCGCAGCCCCGATCCAGGCGGCCATCCGCGCCGGAGACACTTACACCGGCGTGACGACCATGATCATGGACGCCGGCCTCGACACCGGCCCGATTCTGCTGCAGGACTCCATCCCGATCGCCCCGCAGGAAACCGCCGAGAGCCTGCACGACAAGCTCGCTGTGCTGGGCGCCAACCTGCTTGTCCACACCCTGCGGTGGCTGCGCACCGGCAGCATCGCTCCGCACCCGCAGCCGACCGACGAGTCGCTGATCACCTACGCGCCGCAGCTCAAAAAAGAGGATGGCCTGATCGACTGGACGCGAAGCGCCACCGAGATCGACCGGCACGTGCGCGCTTTCACGCCCTGGCCGGGAACGTACACCTTCTGGAATGGACAGCGTCTGAAAATCCTGGCGGGCCGCCCGCTGCCGGTCGACCTTGATGTCGAACCGGGGGAAGTCGCCTCGACCCAGGGTACAGAACTGGCGAAGATCGTCCCGCTTGTGATCGGGACGGGCCGCCATGTCTACGCACCGACCCAGCTTCAGCTTGCCGGGCGGCAGGCGGTCGGCGCGGCAGATTTTCTCAATGGGGTGCCGGGCTTTGTGGGGAGCAAGCTGGGAAGCTGAGAAGGCAGCAGCTCACACCCGCCGGCCGCCCCGAACGGCCTCTCGCTGCTGCTCGCTGTCTTCCGCTACTGAGCAGCTTTTCGTCGCTGCTTTTGGCTGCTCTTTGCTATTCTTCGCTGCTTCTTGCGCCTCACCACTGTTCCCAGCGCACGACCTCGTCGAACGCCCTACGCCCGCCGGCACGCGGCGGTCGATGGCGCGGATCGGCTTCGGGCGCCGGGTAGCCGAACGAGATCGCCCAGGGGACGGCGCGCTCCTTCGGGATGCCGAGCAGCGAGCGTACGCGCTCCGGCTCGTAGATGGTCGCCATACACGAGCCGATTCCCAGTTCCCAGGCGGCCAGGATCATGTTCTGGGCCGCCCGCCCCAGGTCGAACGGCTTGGTAAGCGTCGGCGGGTCGTGCAGGTCGTCCGCCGTCAGCACGACGGCAAACGCCGCCCCGGCCAGATGGCCGCACCACGGGCCGCATTCGCTCAGCCCGCGCAGCGTCTCGCGCCGGGTGACGATTACAAACTGCCAGGGCTGCGCGTTTTTCGCCGAGCCGGAGAGCCGCCCGGCGTTGACGATGCGCTCGATATCCTCACGGCTGACCGGGCGATCCGTGAACTGGCGCACCGATCGGTTGGTCCGGATCGCCTGATAGACTTCCATTGCTTCCTCCTTCGTCACGCAGCGACGGGTTTTCCGTGCGCTGCTCGGCGCGAGAAGGCTGCTGGCGCAGCCGGGCCAGCTC
>DYEN01000259.1 GCA_020725705.1 Anaerolinea sp. | reverse complement strand
ACACTCGGCACGGGGCGCTAGGTGGAGCGTTACCTGATCGCCGTTGAGGGCGAGGCTGCGGGGGATGACGAAGAGGCCGCCGAACCCGCGACGACACAATATCTGGTGCTGCCGGTCGAGTGGAATGTTATCGCCGGGCGCTGGCAACCCTACACCCTGGCCGAGGACTGGCCCGCCCCCGAATACGACTGGGAAGATCAGTGCGCGGCCTGTCACGTGACCGGGTTCAGCGTGGACACCGGGACCTGGCTGGAAAACGGCGTCCAGTGCGAGACGTGTCACGGTCCCGGCAGTGCTCACCTTGAGGCGGTCCGGTCACGCACGGCCACCCCCGCCGAACAACGCGCCAGCATTGTTCTATCGCCTGACGCGGCGATCTGCGGTCAGTGCCACAGCGCGGGCACCGCGCCGGATGGGCACCCCTACCCGACCGATTACCTGGCCGGCGACGCGCTGCTGGATAGCGGCTACGCGCTGGTCGCGCCGGATGATGCGACGCACTGGTGGGCCAGCGGCCATGCCAGCCACCCGAACATGCAGTTTAACGAGTGGCTGAACTCGACCCATGCGAGCGCGCTTGAAGGTCTTCGCTCCAGCGAGCGCGCGCAGGATGCGTGCCTGGCGTGCCACAGCGCCGATTATGCCTGGAGCCAGGTTCCGGCTGAAGCGGCGGACGAAGCCGAGGGCGAGGGCGCACAGCCGGTAACAGTCGCCGGCGCAGTTTACGGTGTGACCTGCGTGAGCTGCCATGTGATCCATCAGGCGCCGGGCGAGGATGATACAGTCCCAGTCGATTTCTTGCTGGCGGGCGAGCCGTACGCGCTGTGTGTTTCGTGCCATCAAGACACCGACGTCACGGGCGTGATCCACGCGCCGGTCAAGGAAATGTACGAAGGCGAATCGATCATCGAAGGGATTGATGGCGTGCCTTCGGCGCATTTCGTGGCAGCCGGCGGCCCAACCTGCGTCACCTGCCACATGCCGCGGGTGCCGGTCGAAACGGCAACACGTGGCAGCCATGCCTTCCACCCGGTGATGCCGGGTGTGGCGGCCAACATCGCCGCGCTACAGGACTCCTGCTCGATCTGCCACGCCGACAAAGTAGACGCGCCGAGTCTCCAGGTGCTGATTAACGATATCCAGGCCGATACCCGTGCGCGCCTCGAAGCTGCCCGCGCCGCCCTGACCGAAGAGACACCGGCGTGGGTCGAGGCTGCGCTGCGCTTTGTCGAGGGTGACGGGAGCCTGGGCGTTCACAACTACGTGTACACCGACATCGTGCTCGACCGCGTCGAGCGCGAGCTAGGGCTGAACGATGATGCAGCAGCCGGGGCAGCAACCGGCCAGTGATGTCAGAGCACGGTCGGACCGAAACGACGAGGAACAGTGGCATGAGCCGTTTTCAACATCGCTTTCTTCTCCCTCTGCTGATTGCAGGTCTGGGGGCCGCGCTGCTCATCGCCGGCGGCGCGCTGGCCCTGGGGCGTGCCGTACCCGTCGCGCTGGCACAGGACGGCGGTGACGAGCCGGCGCAAGGTGCCCCCGCCGGCCCGAATAACAGCTACTGCGCGATCTGTCACAGCCAGCCAGGGCGGGTTATGACTTTGGCCGACGGAAGCGTACTCAACCTGTATGTCCCGCCCGCGCTGATCGCAGACTCGGTGCACGGCAGCGCCAGCCGTACGCCGCTGGGCTGCATCGACTGCCACGGCGAGGATATTTTCCCGCACAGCGGGCCGTCGCCCGCCAGCGCGCGCGCCTACCGGATCGAGACTTCACAGGTGTGTAGCGAGTGCCATAACACGCTGCTGGCGGACAGCGCGCACCTGGAAGCGATCGCGCGGGGGAACCTGGAAGCAGCAACCTGTGTGGACTGCCACGGAGCGCATGACGTCCCCGCCACCGAAGACCAGCCTACCCTGGTCGCGGTGGTGTGCGGAGACTGTCACGCCGAGTCGTTTACTGAATGGGCGGAAAGCCCGCACGCGAATATGGGATCGCTTGGCTGCGCGGTGTGCCACCTGCCCCACGGCCAGCAGATGCGCATTCAAGACATCACGCTGCTCTGCGAGAACTGCCATCAGGCGCCCGCCAACATCTACGTGCATGCCAAGCATCTTGAGAGCGAATATAACGTCACCTGCGCAAGCTGCCATATGGGCCTGGACCCGGAGATTCAACTTATCTCCGAAAGCCACGAGCCGACCGATCACCGCATGGTCGTCCAGACGCGCGCCTGCAACGCCTGCCACGAGGAGCTTGAGCGCAGCGGGGTGTGGGCCGAGCTGGTCGGCACGGACGAAACGCTGCGCATTGAGCGCGATTCGCTGCGGCAGCAGCTCGCTTCAATGGAGCAGGAGCTGGCGCGCAGCCCGTCGGGACGAAATGGCGAAACCGACTACATCCAGCTCATTCAAGGGCTGATCGTCGGGCTGGGGGTGGGCGCCGTGATCGCCTTGATCCTGCTGCCTAGACTGAGCCGGAACGGTCAGACCGAGATCATCGAAGAGGTTAGAGCCGATAAAGAGCACCCTGATGAGCACGCAGAACACTAACAACACCGCCCGAGAACAACTGCTCACACGGCGCGAGTTCGTGATGCTGCTGGTTGGCGCGGGCATGTCCGTTGCCCTCGCCAATATCCTGGCGGATCCGCTCAACCCCTTGTTCCAGAAGATCCTAGGGGGCAACATCGATCGCGAGCGCTACGCGGCAGCCAGCACAGACAAGCCGCGCTGGGGCATGGTCATCGACCTGAGCAAGTGCATCGGCTGCGAATACTGCGTGTATGCCTGCCAGGCGACGAATGACGTCACCGACGCGATGCGGTGGAACGTGCACATCGTGGACCAGACGCCCACGGGTGACATCTTCCACATGACCCGCCCCTGCCTGCACTGTAACAACGCGCCGTGTGTGTCCGTCTGCCCGGTCAGCGCCACCTACAGCCGCGAAGACGGCCTGGTGGTGATGGATTACGACAAATGCATCGGCTGCCGCTATTGCGAGGTAGCCTGCCCGTATGGAGCGCGTTCTTTCAACTGGGAAGCGCGCGGCGACGAGCCGAACCCGCGTGCCCCGGAATGGGGCGCGCCCGAAGTTCCACGGCGGCCCCGGGGCGTGGTGGAGAAATGCACGTTCTGCATTCACCGGATCGACGCCGGACTGGCTGCGGGGCTGATCCCGGGGGTTGACGCGGCGGCGACACCCGCATGCGTCAATATCTGCCCGGTCACCGCCCGCTATTTCGGTGACCTCAATAACCCTGAGAGCGAGGTGTCGCGGATTATCGCCTCGACGGCGACGTTCCGCCTGCGCGAGGATCTGGGCACAGAGCCAAACGTCTACTACATTCCACCGGAGGGCCTGGCGATATGATCAGTCTAGCTGGAAGAGCCGCCCGCCAATCGCCGTTGCTCGCCGTTTGGTACCTGTTTCTGCTCGCACTGGTCGCGATCGGGGTCTATTCCGGCGCGCGGGTGCTGATCGACGGGCTGCGGGTCACCAATCTGACCGACGAGCTTCCCTGGGGGCTGTGGATTGTGATCGATCTGTCATCGATCGCACTGGGCGCCGGGGCGTTCACGCTGTCGGCAGCCGTCTATGTCTTCGGCCTGAAGCATTACGCGTCCATAGCGCGGGCTGCGGTGTTCGTCGGCCTGCTGGGATACACGTCCGCCATGCTGGCGCTATTCGTGGACATCGGCCGGCCCGACCGCTTCTACCATCCGTTGCTGTACTGGAACCCGCACTCGGTGTTGTGGGAGATCACAATCGCGGTGATGTTCTACACCACCGTGCTTGTCCTGGAATTCACCCCGATCATCGTTGAGAGCACGCCGCTCAACCGCTACAGTCTGGCGCGCCGGCTGGGGCACCTGCTTCACCAGGTTATGCCGGTAGTGGCGCTGATCGGTATGGGCATTTCGATGGTCCACCAGTCGTCGCTGGGCGCGACGTATGGCATCCTGACCGCTCGCCCGGTATGGTTCTCGCCCACCGCGCCCGTGCTGTTCATCCTGTCCGCCATCGCAGCCGGGCCGGCGCTCACGCTGCTGGTCACCATGATCTCCGGCGAACTGATGCAGAAGCGCATGGTGCCGGAAGATGTGTTGCAGGGGGTGGCGCGCTTTGT
>DYEN01000258.1 GCA_020725705.1 Anaerolinea sp. | reverse complement strand
GGCCCGTGCCAGCTCGTGCCACGCCGCGGACCACCGTTCGCAATGGAAGCGTTCCTCGATGGATGTCACACAATTCTTCCCGGTCATGCTTGCCGGCTTCGCCGCGGCGGTGGGCTTCACGCCGATCACCAAGCGGCTCGCCGTTCAATGGGGCGTGCTTGCCCAACCCAGCGCGCGCGGGGTTCACCGCACGCCAACGCCGCTGATGGGCGGTCTGGCGATCTATGGCGCGCTGGTGCTGGCGCTGCTGCTGTTCAGCCCGCCGTTCTATCTGGTTGAATTCGGCGCCATCATGGCCGGGGCGACCTGGCTGGTGCTGGTCGGCTTCGTGGACGACCGCAACGGGATGCTGCCGTTGATCAAGCTGGGCGGCCAGGCTATCGCCGCGCTGGTGCTGATCCTGGCCGGGATCCAGGTGCGCATTTTCGCCAGCGAGGCGATCAATATCGCCGTGACGATGTTCTGGATCGTCGGCATTACCAACGCGCTGAACTTCCAGGACAACATGGACGGGCTGGCCGCCGGGATTACCGCGATCGCCTCGGTCGCGTTTTTTGTGATGGCGATCCAGCAGCAGCTCAGCCTGGTCGGCAGCCTGGCGGCGGCCCTGGGCGGCGCGTCGATTGGCTTTCTGATCTACAATTTCAACCCGGCCACGACCTTCATGGGCGATATGGGCAGCATGGTGCTCGGCTTTTTGCTGGCGGTACTGGCGATCAAGCTGGACTTTCGCGTGCCGGCCGAGCGCCAGATTGTGACGTGGATGGTCCCGGTCGTGGTGCTGGGGTTGCCGATCTTCGATACGACGCTGGTGACGGTGACGCGCCTGCTCGAGGGCCGCTCGCCGATGATGGGCGGCAAAGACCATACCTCGCACCGGCTGGTGAGCCTGGGGCTGAGCCAGCGCGCGGCGGTGCTGATGCTGTATGGCGTGTGCATCGTGCTCGGCTTCACGGCGGTCCAGCTTTCTCACGCGACCATCGAGGAAGGGCTGGCGATCGGCGCGGCGCTGGGTGTGGCGGCGCTGGCCGCGTTTGTATTTCTGCACCGGGTGTATCAGCGCAGTCAACAGCAGCGGCCGGGGTGATCTGGCTTGCTTGAGGGAGAGAGCATGCAGCAGAACGGATCCTATACCTATCTCGTGACCGGGGGCGCCGGTTTTATCGGATCGCATATGGTCAGCGCACTGGTCGAGGCCGGGCACCGTGTGCGGGTGGTGGATAACTTTTCCACCGGCAAGCGTGAGAACGTGGCGCATGTGGCCGACCGCATCGATCTGCGCGAGATCAGCATTACCGATCGGGACGCGCTGGCCGAGGCGATGGACGGCGTGGACTACGTCTTCCATCTGGCCGCGCTGGCTTCGGTCCCGCGCTCGGTCGATGACCCGCTGGCGAGCAACGAGCACAACGTCACCGGCACGCTGAACGTGCTTCTCGCCGCCCGCGACGCGGGCGTCAAGCGCGTGGTGTACGCCGGGTCCTCGTCCGCCTATGGTAACACCGAGTCCGAGTACAAGAGCGAGGACATGCTCCCGCAGCCGCTCTCACCCTACGCGGCTGCCAAGCTGGCCGCCGAGCATTACTGCCAGGTTTTCACCCAGGTCTACGGGCTGGAGACGGTCACGGTGCGCTATTTCAACGTCTTCGGCCCGCGTCAGGATCCGCTTTCGACCTACGCCGCCGTGATCCCCAAATTCATCACGGCCATGCTGGACGGGCGCCCGCCGGTCGTCGAGGGCGACGGCCATCAGTCGCGCGATTTCACCTACATCGCCAACGTGGTGCAGGGCAACTTGCTCGCCTGCCACACACCGGGCGTCGCCGGCGAGACGTTCAACATCGCCTGCGGCGGGCGCATCAGCCTGCTGGAGATGATCGACACACTGAACGCGATTCTGGGCACCCAGATCAAGCCGGTTTTCACCGATCCGCGCCCCGGCGACGTCCGGCATTCGCGCGCCTCAATCGAGAAGGCCCGCGCGCGGCTGGGCTTCGAGCCGAAGGTGTCGTTTGAAGACGGGCTGGCGCGCACCGTCGCCTGGTACGCTGCCAACGGCCGGGGGTAGCGGGCGCGCGATGCCGCTCGACCGGGTCATTCACCTCGCCAAAATGACCGGCGCGGCCGGGTCGGAAGGGCATCTGCTGGCGCTGCTGCCGGGGTTGCGCGCGCGGGGCGTGGATGCCCGGCTGTGGATGCTGGTCGAGCCGGGGAACCCGGTACAGGCGTATGTAGACCGCATGCAGGCGCGGGGCGTGCCGGTCGAGCGCATCGTCATCCGGCGGCATCTCGATCCGGGCCTGGGGCGGCGGCTGATCGCCCACCTGCGCCAGGCGCGCCCCGATCTTGTCCACACTCATCTGATCCACGCCGATCTGTACGGCATCCCGGCGGCGCGCCGGGCGGGCGTGCGCGGCGTGATCAGCTCGCGCCACAACGACGATCGCTTCCGGCGCTGGCTGCCGTTCCGCGTGCTGAGCCGCTGGCTGTGGCGCCAGGTCGACGCCGGGATCGCGATTTCCGAGGCGATCCGCCGCTTCACGATCGCGGTCGAAGGCGTTTCTCCCGACAAGATTCATACCGTCCACTATGGGCTGGACCCGGCCGGCGTCCAGGCGCCGCCCGATGCCTGCACCCGGCTGCGGGCCGAACTGGGCCTGCCGCCCGGCACGTTGCTGGCCGGCTCGGTTTGCCGGCTGATCGCGCAGAAAGGGCTGGACCAGGCGCTTGAGGCCTTTGGGCAGGTCGCGCCGGAGTTCCCAGCGGCGCACTACGTCATTGCGGGAGACGGCCCGCTGCGCGGCGCGCTCGAAGCACAGGCGGCGCGGCTGAAGCTGGCGGATCGCGTCCATTTCCTCGGCTGGCGCGCGGACGCGCCCGCCGTCCTGGCCGCGCTCGACGTGCTGCTCGCCCCGTCGCGCTGGGAAGGGTTTGGACTGGTGTTTCTCGAGGCCATGGCGCTGGGAGTGGCGGTGATCGGTACGCGGGTGAGCGCGATCCCCGAGGTTGTGGCAGACGGTGAGACGGGTTGGCTCGTGCCGCCGGATGATCCGGTTGCCATCGCCGGGGCGCTGCGCGCCGCGCTGAGCGACCCGGACGAACGCCGCCACCGCGGGGAAGCGGGGCGCGCTCGCTTGGAGTCCCATTTCACGGTGGATGCGATGGTCGAGCGCACGCTGGCCATCTACCGGGGAGTGCTGGGCGGCTGATGTGCGGCTTGAGCGGTGTGCTGAACCTGGACGGCACAAGTGTTTCGCCTGATGTGCTGGACGCGATGAACGCCGCGCTCGTCCATCGCGGGCCGGACCAGGGGCGCGCGCTGGCGCTAGGTGTGTGCGGTCTGGCGAGCCGCCGGCTGGCCGTGCTCGATCTGTCTGCGGCGGCGGCGCTGCCCATGCAGAGCGCGGACGGGGCGATCACCGTCGCCTACAACGGCGAGATCTACAATCATTTGGAACTGCGTCCGGCGTTGGAAAAGCGCGGGCATCTTTTCCGCACCACATCCGACGTGGAGACGCTGATCGCGCTTTACCGCGAGCACGGGCCGCGCTGCGTCGAGCATCTACGCGGGATGTTCGCCTTTGCGCTGTGGGATGCTGCGCGCCGGCGGCTGGTCCTGGCGCGGGACCGGCTTGGCAAGAAGCCGCTCTACTTCTATCGCGACGCCCGGCGGCTGGTATTCGCGTCTGAGATCAAGGCGCTGCTGCGCCACCCGGACGTGCCGCGCCGCTTCGCCCGCGCGCAGCTTCCGCTGCTGCTGGCCTACGGCTACGTGCCCGCGCCCCAGACGGCGTTTGAGGGGATCGAGATGCTGCCGCCCGGTGCGTTGCTGGTGGTCGAGGACGGCGCGGTCCACCACGAGCCATACTGGTCCCCGCCGCCCGCCGCGCCCGCCGACCCTGCCGCCCGCCTGGAAGACTGGATCGAGCCGTTGCGCGCCGCGCTGGACGAAGCGGTTCGCCTGCGCCTGATCAGCGATGTACCGCTCGGCGCGTTCCTCAGCGGTGGGCTGGACAGCAGCCTGATCGTGGCGCTGATGGCGCGCCATCTGAGCGAGCCGGTCAAGACCTTCGCCATCGGCTTCAGCGGCGAGACCTCGTTCGACGAGACGCAATACGCCCGCCGCGTGGCGACACTGCTCGGCACCGAGCATCACGAGTTCGTGGTCGAGCCGGACGCGATCGCGCTGTTGCCGTTTCTGGTCTGGCATCACGACCAGCCGTTCGCGGATTCCTCGGCCATCCCCACCTATCTGGTCAGTCACCACACGCGGCAGCACGTCACCGTCGCGCTGAGCGGCGACGGCGGCGACGAGCTGTTTGCCGGCTACGAGCGTTTCTTTGCGGCGAACCTGGTCGCCCGCTACCGGCGGCTGCCCGGTGGGCTGCGCAGCGCGATTGCCTGGGCGGCGGACCGGCTGCCGGAAGCAACCTCGTATCGCGGACCGGCGCAGCGCATCCGGCGTTTTGTCAGCGGAGCGGCATTACCCCCCGAAGCGGCCTATTTCAGCTTTGTGCGTCTGTTCGACGACGCGCAGATCGCTGCGCTGCTCGGCGGCGCGCCCGACCCCGACCCGACCACGCATTTCTTGGCGCGCGTGCCCGGCGACGCCCGCGACCTGACCGCCCGCCTGCTCGACGCCAACCTGATCACCTACCTGCCCGATGACCTGCTGATCAAGGCCGACCGCGCCAGCATGGCGGCCTCGCTGGAAGCCCGCGCCCCGTTCCTCGATCACCGGCTGGTCGAGCTGGCGGCGGCGATCCCGTCCAACCTCAAATTGCGCGGCGCGACGACGAAGGCCATCCTGAAGGAAGCAGCGCGCGGCCTTCTGCCGGACGCCATCATCAACCGCCCCAAGCACGGCTTTGGAGTGCCGGTCGGGCGCTGGTTCCGGGGGGAGCTGGCGCCGTACGCGCGCGAGATCCTGCTTGACCCGGCGGCGCGGGGGCGCGGCCTGTTTCGGCCCGGCGCGGTCGAAGCGCTGCTCGACGAGCATATGCGTGGCGCGCGCAACCACGGCCAGCGCATCTGGCTGCTGCTGACGCTCGAATGGTGGCACCGGCTTTTTCTCGATCCGGCGGAGCCTGCCGCACCCGGAGGGCCGGCATGACCGCGCCGCGCCCGATCCGCGTCATGCGCATCATTGCCCGGCTCAATGTCGGTGGGCCGGCGCTACACGTCACGTTGCTGACCGAACGGCTCGGCCCGCCGGAGTTCGAGAGCACGCTGGTTTGCGGGCGGATCGGGCTGGGCGAGGGGGATATGGCCTATCTGGCTGCCGAGCGGGGCATCGCTCCGGTGATGATCCCGGAGCTGGGGCGCGAGCTTCACCCGCTGCGCGACGTGGTTACGCTGCTCAAGCTCTGGCGCCTGATGCGCCGCCTGAAGCCGGATGTGG
>DYEN01000257.1 GCA_020725705.1 Anaerolinea sp. | reverse complement strand
TGGCGGCGCAGCAACCCCCTTCCCTACCAGACCGTACACACCCTGCTGGACGGCGTCCGCGGCCAGGGGCATTACATCGGCACCTATATCGCCTGGGGTGTGAATAACAACGGCTGGTGGGGAGAGGGCGAGATCAAGTTCTATCTGGACGGCGACGGGGATTTCCCAACCATCTGCGGGACCGGGACCGAAGACTATTTTGGCGGCGCGTGGAACTTTGAACACCCTAAAGGGCAGTACGGCGTCTTCTCAACCCCCTACAGTGGCCTGCCGCAGGTGATCCTACCGGATGGGCTATACCGCAGCCAGATGCGCTTCGGGATGTACCGCTGGCACATTATGGACCCGATCCGTTTCCGGCAGGACCTGCGGGTGACGATTCAGGCGCTCGGCTGGCGGCGGGATGGGCGCTACCTGCCGCTGCAAGACGACATCGCCTCGACCGCGTTCTGGTACCAAGCTGAGCCGCATGCGCCGTTCCCTGCCCTGCCGGATCGCGATTTCCTCGAAGTCATCTAGGCGCATTCCTGCCAAAAAACCGGCGGCCCGGCACAGACGCCGGGCCGCCGGGCGCTACGGGCGACGCAGCTCGTATTCGTAGTAGACGCCGCGCTGGCCGGATCCGCGCCCGTAGTGGTGCCACTTGGGGAAGTTGAAATCAGCCGTCACCGAGCGCGGCAGCAGCAGAATCGCTTGCAGGAACGAATGCAGATCGGTCACGCCGTACAGATTGACTTCCAGCCCCCACGCTTCCATCCGGTCGAAGAACGGGCCGCGTTGGCGGCAGCGCCAGTCGATCGAGAAGCGATTGAGACCCCACGAGCAGAACGTTTGCAGCAGATCGTGCGTCTTGTCCGGCACGCTGACGACCAGCGGCTCCAGGAAATCGATCGGCGCCTGCAACACAGCGCCGGGGTGTGCTTCGGCCAGCCGCCGAAAGCCCGCTTCGCCCATCAGCGGGATGTACGCGTTGAACCATAGCCGGTCGTCGGAGAAACCGTGCCGGTCCACGAGCGCCAGCACCGGTTCGATCAGTTCCGGCCCGGCCTTGAGATCCAGCTTGACCGACTTTCCCGCCCTGGCGAGCCTGTTGAGCAGATCGTCCAGGCGCAGCCACTCGTCCGCGTCTTCTGCGCTGGCTTCGGCCAGTTCATCGTGATGCAGCACCAGTTCGCCGCTGCGCGCGTCGCGGTGAATGTCGCATTCCCCCCAGACAATATCCGACGCCAGAAACTGGCGTAGATTGGCATCGTCGTTGATGCCGTGCCACACCAGATCCACCTCGCGCGGCAGGCTGCGGGGCGAGATCAGCTCGGTCAGATCGTAGCGGTCACCCGATAGCGCGCCCGGCGGCAGCAGCGATCGCTTCGACTCGAAGATCGTGTTGGCGTGCAGCAGCAGGAATTCGCGCGCGGCGTTCAGGGCGCTGATCGCGGCCAGATTCTCCGGCTCGTTGTCGATCACCGCAAAGATGCGATAGCCCTGCTGCTGAAAGGCCAGCACGCCCGCCACTTTCGCATCCTGCACGTTGTGTTGCCAGCCGTCCGGATTCATGTGCAGCAGCTCGTCGCGGAACCGGACGCGATGGGGCGCGCCAAGCCGGTTGAGCGAATCAAGCGTCTCGGCACGGATCGATTCGGGGCGCCCGGTGTTCAGCCCGACCGCGCAGTTGGGCTGAATCTGGAACCAGCGAATGACGTCGAAGACGCCCTCGTAGGGCTGGTGCGAGCGCAGCACGGCGTCGCGCGTCCAGCGGTTCTCCAGATACCAGTCGAGGATCGCCTGCTGGTCCGCCGGCCGGATCTCCAACTCGGCCAGCAGCCGCGGGACGTGATCTTCGTGAACGTCGATTGCCTCGGGCTGCAGGTGATCGAAGAAGTGCGTCCCGTGCGCCGTGTCGTAGGCCTTGAGCGTGTGACACACCATGTAGCGCATATCGAGGATCGTGCCGTCGATATCGAACAAGATCATGAGCCGGTCGTTCGGATAACGCCGGCGCATCGCCCGGAAATGGGCAGCAAGTGCTGCCATCCAGTCATCCATATACACGCGGTGCAGCGGCGCTGGCACCGGCCCGCCGCGCACCCCCCTCCTTTCGCATTCACAGACCTTGCACGCTCAGCAAACAATCAATATAGTGGCGCGGGCCTCTTCGCCGCGCCGTTCATTGGAGTTATAATTGCTTGGGTTCTAAGCGTTTTCCTCTCACCTGCCTCGCCCTGTGCGAAGGATTGCTCTACATGATCGAACCGACCATCGAAAGCCTGCTTGCCGCCGCGCCGGCCAACGGCGATCGCGTGCTGGCTGCGCAGGCCGCACCGCTGCTCTGCTTCGACGCCCTCGAGCCGTTTCTGCCCGCTGCCGCCGGTTACACCGTGTTCCGCGCCAGCGGCCCCTCGCCCTCGTTCCCGCGCCAAATCCTGCTGGGCGAAAACGTCCACTCGGCGGCCACTCAGGCGGTGGAATACGCCATCTGGTGGGACTGGGACATCGGCCACCTGTACGAGTTGGAGCACGTCTGGGTCTACCTGGATGATGCCGGCCAGGTTGTCGATGCCGAAGCAAGCTGGCACGGCGGCTACCATACCATGCGCTCCGGCGGCGCGATCCCGATCCAGAATGGACACGTCCGCCTGCTGTCCGAACCGGGTAAGCACGCCCTGGCGCCCGCCGAAGACTGGTTCGAGGTGCGCCGAGCAGAGACGCGCGCCGAGTGTCTGCAACCGGGCAGGGGCGGCGTATGGATCACGCCCCTGTTCGAGGCGGCCATTCACAGCAAGTCGCCCGCTGCCGACCGCGACGTACAGGCGTATCTGGCACGTTTCGCCTTCGAGCCAGCCTACCGGTTCACGCAGACATTCCAGATCGGCCCGGAGCATTTGGTCCCCTGGCCGTGCCTGTGCGAGTGGATTCCGCGCCGGGTGGCGTGGTGGGTGGAGCGCCTTCACGCCGAACGCGCCGGTTAGTCCTACTGCCACAGCAGCGATCGCTCTGTCGCGGCGTCGAAGAACTGCACCTTCTGCGTGTCCAGTTTCAGCGAGACGGGATCTCCCGCACTGACTTTCAGCTTCGGATCGGCCAGGACGTGCAGGCGCGT
>DYEN01000256.1 GCA_020725705.1 Anaerolinea sp. | reverse complement strand
ATGGGAGACTGCGCGGGCGTGTCGTCGAGGAAGATGCGGACATTGCTCAGGGTGCCGGCTGCCTCGACGAAAAGGGTCCACTGGCGGTCGTCAAGCTGGCCGAGGCGCAGGTTCTGCGTGTTGATCCCGGTTTCGGACGAAATGAGGCGCTGGACGATCTGCTCGTTGCTCATCTCCATGCTGAAGATCGCCACCCGCGCTCGCGCTCGCGCCGCGTTGAGCGCGACGCTGAGCAGCCACGAAGTCTTACCCATGCCGGGGCGACCGGCCACGATGATCAGGTCCGATTTCTGCAGCCCGCCCAGCAGCCGATCCAAGTCGACGAACCCGGACGGCACGCCGAGCGGCTCGCCACGATGCTCGTAAAGATGCTCAATGCGGTCGTAATACTCGCTGATGGCGATGTTGATCGGGACGAGTTCTTTGCGCAGCCGCCGCTCGGTGACCGAGAACAGCGATGCTTCGGCTCGGTCGATGACCTCGTTGATGTCGGCGCTTTCTTCGTGGGCAAGCTGCGCGATCTCGCTGGCGGCGGCCAGCAGCCGGCGGCGGATGGCCGCGCGCTCGACGATGCGACCGTAGGCTTCGGCGTAGATCGAGGGCGGTGTGTGGTTGATCAGGTAGGTGATGTAGGCAGCACCGCCGATCTCGTCGAGGCGCCCCTGTTGCCGCAGTTCCTCGATAACCGTCACATAGTCAATCTGCTCGTTGCGCTCGTGCAGACGCAGGATCGCTTCCCAGACCCAACTGTTGCGGACGATGAAGAAGTCGTCCGGCTGAAGGAACGCGGCGACTTCATACAGGGAATCCGAGTTGAGCAGCACTGATCCCAGCACGGCCTCTTCCGCCTCGACACTGTGCGGTGCCATGCGGTCGGGTGGCAGAGTGGTCGATTCCGGCTGCACCTTGGTCTACCTTTGGTTGGGTTTCAGCTTATAAACGGTTGGTGCGGCAAAAACGGGGCCGCTCTGTTCGAGAAGCCCCGTCACCCTCACGCGCTGGCGTCTGGTGGCGGTTATTCGTCTTCGTCCGATTCCAGATCGTCCAGGTCGAGCGACTCCACAAAATCCTTAAAGACGTCGAGGCTGTCATCCGTCTCGGATTTCTCGGCGGCTTCGGCTTCTTCTGTGTCTACATCCTCGTCGGGGAAGATGGCTGCGCGATCCATCACGCTTTCCTCGACGTAAATTGGGACGTCAAGCCGGACTGCCAGCGCGATCGCGTCGCTGGGCCGCGAGTCGATCTCCTGGGTGCGGCCGTCCTGTTCGACGACGATGCGGGCAAAGAAAGTATCGTTGCGCAGGTCGTTCACCACAATATGCCGGACACGCCCACCCAGCTCGATGATGACGGACTTGAGCAGATCGTGCGTCAGCGGGCGTTCGACATCGACTTTCTGAAGCTTCACCGCGATAGCTTCCGCTTCAAAAGGCCCGATGAAGATCGGGAGATAACGCCCGCTCTTGGCGTCTTTGAGAATCACGACGCGGAGCTGCGACATTAAGCTCACGCGGATACTATCGATGTGTACCTCGACCATGAAAAGTACCCTGGACCACTCAGGTTTGCGATGCAGCTACCAACGTCTGCTTTAGGCTGATTATATCACCAAGTGAACTGTCAACCAAAGCACTTTGGCGATCCGGCAGCCTATTCAGAGGCTTCTTCGGCGGCATCAGGCTCGGCTTCAGTTTCGGGTTCCGGCTCGACCTCGTCGTCCGGCAGCGGCAGGTTGGTCGGGTCAAAGGTGCGCGCGGCGTCGTGGCTGATCATCGTGATCTTGCCGTCGATGAACGCACCTTCTTCGGTGGCGATGGCGGCGGCTGTGATGTCGCCCCACACGCGCCCTGTGCGCAGCAGCTGGACTTTCTTGCCGCTGACGTTGCCGCGCACGGCTCCGGCGATCGCCACGTTCTTGGCGTGGATGTCGGCTGTGATCTTGGCCGTCTCGCCCACCAGCACGTTTCCGCCGATCTCAAGCGTACCCTCAAACGTCCCGTCCAGTCGCACATTCGCCTGGCACTTGAGATCGCCGCGCAAGGTGGAGTTGGGGCCAAGCACCGTCTCGAACCCGACCGGTTTGCGGGCCGGGGGCACGGGCGGAGGCGGGCTGCTCTGCGGCGGATTGGTCGGCACCGACTGGGCCGGCTCGGGGGTGTTCTCGCGTTCTTGCTTGCGTCCACTGAAGATCGACATGGCGGGTTTCTCGCTGGCTCGGTTTTCGTGGTTCACTCGAACTATACTCGGCCTGGCAGCGCTCGTCAAAGGGGTTGTGGGCTGCCAGGATGAGTTGGCTGACGGCAGCCCGAGGGCTAGTTGCGCGGTAGATCGACTTCAGGGCTGCGCGGGTGTGCCCGGTTGCGGCGCAGCTCGCGCACCCGGATAAACACGAAGGCAACCACAAGGATTACTAATATCACAGCCGTAATGCGCTCGTACTGATCGACAATTTGCAGAATTTCTTCCCAGTTCTCGCCCAAAAAGACGCCCGCGTAACCCAACACGCCCGACCAGATAGCCGTGCCCATGGTGGTGAATAGCAGAAACTTTTTCATCGACATCCGCTGCATGCCTGCCGGCAGCGAGATCAGGCTGCGGATGATGGGGATCAGGCGGCCAACGAAGATGATGATCTCGCCGTAGCGATCGAAGACACGGAGCGCGCGGTCGATGTCGTCTTCGCTGATCAGGAAGAAGCGCCCATAGCGCCGCACAAAGCGCCGCACCAGGCGTTCGTCGGACCACAGCCCGATGTAGTAGATGGCGATCGCTCCGAGGACGGAGCCGAGCGTCCCGGCCAGCACGATGCCCAGAAACGTGAAGCGGCCACTGACCACCAGGAAACCGGCAAAAGGCATGACCACCTCGGACGGAATGGGTGGGAAAATGTTCTCGACCAGCATCACGAAGGTAATGCCCGGATACCCCAGCGCAGAGATGATCTCTTCGATGAAGATACGTATCTGGTCGAGAATAGCTGCCATCGTTTTCCCTTTGTGTGCTGACCGTTGCCTGCCGGGCCGGTTCCAGACGCCCGCGAAGTGTACCATGACTCGCGCGAATGCGGCTAGGGTGAAGTGGTCGCGTGCCGCCTGGGGGGCGATTCCGCGCCGAAAATCGGGTTGTGCTATAATGCGGCCAGCGTGGGTACGGTCGGATAGGGCAGCATGGCGCGGACGCTGGTAGTCGCGAACCAGAAAGGCGGGGTCGGCAAGTCGACTTCGGTCATGAATCTGGGTGTGGCTCTGGCCGAGCGGGGGCAGCGTGTTTTGCTGGTCGACTTGGATCCACAGGGCGGGTTGACCGCCGCGTTTGGGCTGGACAGCTATGCCACCGGGCGAAGCGCCTACTCGCTGCTGCTCTACGATCATATCTCGCTGGCGCGGGTGATGCGCCCTGTGCGCGATCGGATCGCGCTGGTTCCGGCCAGCATCGACCTGGCGGCGGCTGAACTGCAGCTTGTCGGCCAGCCGAACCAGGCGCACCGGCTCCGCGAGGCATTGCAGCGCAGCCGGATCCCGTTCGACACAGTGCTGAT
>DYEN01000255.1 GCA_020725705.1 Anaerolinea sp. | reverse complement strand
CGGACGTAGTCGTGCTGCTCGTAGCGCGCCAAACCGCGATTCAGCAACCCCTGGAACGCCGGCTGATCGCCCTGCGGCCACGCTGGCCCTGTCATACTGCCCCTGCGCCCTCACGCGTCCGTCTCTCGCCGTGATGCTCGTAATTAATTCGACCGCCATCCGGTTGACTTTCGTGCAGATTATGAAGCAGGCGGCGCTCAAGTGCCAACCGGCCTGGCCGAACAGCGCCCGTCGCTCGATCACGCGCCGAGCGCGTAGCGTCTGCTCAGCTCCGGAGCCAGGTTGAGCGTCGCGGCCAGGAAATACGCCAGCCAGACCGCGCCGCTGCGCAAGTCCGACAGATGAGCCATCTCGTGCGCGGTGTGCGCGTGGGCCATCGGCGGACCGGTTAGCGCCAGGATCTTCGCCCAGCGTCCCAGCGCCAGATCGTCGCTGCGCGACAGATAGCCGGTGTTGAACTGCACCGTACCTGGCCGCGCCGCGTTGACCCCTGCCGCCAGATCGAGCGCCAGCGCGTGGAAGTTGGGGGGCACAATCGACCCCCGCCCCCAGCCCGCGATCGTGCCGTGCGACACTCCGGCGCCCAGGCGTGGGACGCCTTCGGGGGCGGCGCCGTGCGCATCGACCACCACCACGCCTCGCGGCGGGGGCAGGGTGTGTGTCAGGCGGGCTGCGCCGTGCCCGAAGAACGCGTCCGGCGGACCCTCTTCCTGGTCGCTGAAGACGATCAGCAGGTACGCGCTTCGCTCGCGCAGGGCATCCTCGACACGGGCAAGCGCCGCCGCCGCCAGCAGCGCCGTCAGCACACCGAGCGCGTTGTCCAGACCGGTGCCCGTCACCGAGCCATCGGCGCCGCGCTGCGGCTCGGCGTCCAGCACAACCGTATCCTGCCAGGCCAGCATCCCCTCGGCTGCTTCGAAGGTCAGCGTGTCGTGTCCGTCCACCCGGCGCGAGACAAGCACGCCGCGCGCCGCGGTGACCAGCCGCCCATCGACAAAGCGCAGCGCCCTGGCCCCGGCGCGCTCCTCGCCCTCAGGGAAGCGGTTGGCGCAGATGGGGACCAGATCGCCCCGTTCCGGCGCGCGCACGCGGAACGAGGGCCGGTCCATGTGCGCCACCACGACGACATCGGCCGGGGAGCCGGCAGACGGCTCATTCGCGCCGATCCACAGCGCCGCGTTGCCGGTGGTTCCCAGTTCGGGCATCCAGCGCTCGCCCAGGCCCAACTCGCTTGCCAGCGCGCCGATCACCTCGCCGACCGCGCCGGGCAGATTCGCCCCGCCGGACGGCGCGGGGGCGGCCAGCAGACGGCGGAGCAACGGCCAGACCGCGTCGTCCGCCTGCAAGGGGGGCAGGCTAGCCAGCGCGCGATCCAGCGCCGGAACCGCCTGGGTCAATGCGTCGAAGGGCATGGCGTCATCCTCGTGAGAGATCGGGCGCGGGGGCGTGCAACGCCGCCGCTAACAGGTCAACCGCTGCCGCCACGTCGCGCAGATCGACCGTTTCCAGCGGGGCATGCTTGCCGCGCAGGGGCAGGCCGATCAGCGCGCTCGGCACGGCCAGCGGCAAAGTGACGCGCGCATCGCTCATCAGGCCATGCACCGCGTCGTGCTGAACCGGCAGCCCCGTTTCCGCCGCAACCCGCGCCAGATGCGCGCGCAGACCCGGATGCGCGTGCCAGCCGTTCAGCCCGCTGACGTAGAGGTAGGCGGTCAGGACCGGACCGCCCCCCAGACGCACGGCACCCCGGCCCGCCGTCTCGGGCGTGTCGTAGCTGAGCGTGCCGTCGACGAACAGCGCGTAATCCGGCCGGGTCCGGGCCAGCGCGTGCGCCGCCCCGGCACAGGTTGTTTCTTCCTGCGCGCTGGCGATCAGAAATACGGTGCAGGGCGGCGGGTCGGCACGCAGGCGGGCGGCGAGCGCCAGCAGGACCGCGCAGCCCGCCCGATTATCGAGAGAAGGGCTGGCGAGCATCGTCTCGCCCAGCGCGACTGCCCGCGGCGCAAAAGTGACCGGCGTGGCGATCGCGATGGCGGGAGCCAGAGCGGGATCGATCTCAACCGCCAGATCGTCGACTTCAACGGTGAGATCGCCGGGCCGCGCCAGATGTTGGGCGCGCACGCCGATCACGCCCGGATGCGGCCCGACCTGTACCGCCGCGCCCGGCAGTGCCTTGAGGTTCACTCCGCCGACCGCGACCACCCGCAGGAAGCCCGCCGGGTCCACCCGCTTCACCAGAAACCCAACCGTGTCGCTGTGGGCGACCACCGCCACGCGCGGCGCGCCCGTCTCCGGGCCGAAGCGCGCAGTCACGTTCGCCAGCGCGTCGATCGTCACGGCATCCGCCAGCGGCGCCAGCCGCCCGGCCAGATGACGCGCGATCGCGTCCTCGTGCCCGGCCGGGCCGGGGATGGCGGCCAGCTCGATAATCTGGGCGCGTAGAGCCGGCAGGTCGGGGGGCGAGATCACGCGGCGCTCCGGGTCTAGGACAGCATGCGATAGAACAGGTCGTACACGCCGGCGGTATTCAGCGCCGTGACGACATGCACGTTCGGGGCGCGCTGGCTGATTCCCATATAGTCGACGACGGTCTGGCCGCGCGTAAGCATGCCCTGCAATTCGACGGTTACGTAGAGATGCTGGCTTTCCACGATCAGGCCCGGCTCCAGCGTGATCGCCATCGCCAGCGGATCCGGCAGCAGATAGCCCGGCACCTGCCGGAACTGGCGCAGGAACTGCACGGTCGAGGTGGTGATCGCGTGGAAGAAATCTGCGGCAGGCGTTCCCAGCCCGGCGAGCGTATCGTACTGCTGCCAGCTAAAGCTGTGCTTGAGCGTCGTTTCCCACGAGAGCATGGTCGCAGCGGGGAACGCGTCGAGCGTGACGAGCACCGCTTCGGGGTCGCAGAAGGCGTTGAACTCGGCGGTCAGGTTGCGCGTGTTGCCCAGCGCCGAGATGGTGCCGCCCATGAAGACGAGTGCGCCGACCTTGTCGGGGAAGGACGGGTCCAGCCGGCAGGCGAGCGCCAGGTTCGTCAGCGGCCCCAGCGCCACGATGGTGTAGGCGCCCGGCGCCTGGTTGACCAGCCGCACCAGCGCGACCGCCGCCGCTTCCGGCTCGGTCTTGCCGCGGGTCTGGCGCTCGCCGCGATAGCCGCCCAGGCCGTCCGCGCCGTGCACGCGCTCTTCCGGCTCCCAGAAGCCGGGAACCAGCGGCTGGTCCGCCCCACGATAGACCGGCACGCGCGCCCGCATCAAATCCAGCACGGTGAAGACATTGTGAACCACTTTGTCCACATGCACATTGCCGGTCACCGTCGTGATCGCCTCGACGCGCACGCCCGGATGCGCCAGCGCGAGCATGATCGCCTGCGCGTCGTCCACACCGGCATCGGTATCAATGATCAATCGCACGAATCGAACCTTTCGTTGCACAGATGAGGTTGCAGGCTGTCCACACGGCCCCAAGACAAGGGGCGAATAACTCTGTCGAAGGGCCGAACCAAAGCGGCTACTATACCACTTGAGCAGGCGCCGCACCAGCAGCCAGCCGGCCCGGCACGCACGCTTCGTCAGCCGAAGAATTACGTTTCTATGCCCTTTTGTAATATCCCTCAAAATGCTTGACGCTACCTGGTCCGCAGGTTATAGTTAGTGATACCTTGCGGCTCTAATAGTGCCCACTTTAGGAGAAACCAATGACCCGTTCGAGATTGTTCTCCCTGGCTCTCCTGCTTGCGCTTTCCGTAACGGCTCTCGTCGGCATCCCCGCAGCAACGGCTCAGGATGAACCGCTCCGGATCACCCTGGTGGTGAACGGTGTGCTGGGCGACAAGTCCTTCTTTGACTCGGCACAGCGCGGCATGGACCGCCTGATCGACGAGGGGTACAACGTCACCATCAACACTCTTGAGCTGGGTATCGACCCGGCCAACTGGGAAAGCGGCCTGGCCGACGCAATGGCCGACACCGACGCCTACGACCTGCTGATCGTGGGTACGTTCCAGATGGGCGAGTTCCTTGCCAAGCGCGTGCACCTGTATCCGGACAAATACTTCATCATGTACGATGACGCCGTCCGCTACGACGATCCCGAGTTCTGCGTGGAAGGCTGCACCAACGTCTATTCGGTGACCTACGCCCAGAATGAAGGCTCGTTCCTGGCGGGTGTGTACGCCGGGGCCATCACCCGCAGCGACCTTGAGGGCATCAACCCCGAGCACATCATCGGCGCCATCGGCGGCCAGGATATCCCCGTGATCAACGACTTCATCGTCGGCTACGAGCAGGGCGCGTGCCTGGTCAACCCGGACAACCAGACCCTGATCCAGTACGCGGGCGGCTGGAACGACCCGGCCAAGGGTAAAGAAATCGCCCTGGCGATGTACGAGCAGAAGGCCGACATCGTCTTCCAGATCGCAGGCGGCACCGGCGTAGGCGTCTTTGAGGCGGCCTACGAGCAGGGGAAGTACGCCATTGGCGTCGACTCGGACCAGGCGCTGATCATCGCCGAGACCGACCCCGACCAGGCGCAGCATATCCTCACCAGCATGATGAAGAACGTCGACAACTCGCTCTACCGCGCGGTGGATTTGTTCCTGGCGGGTGAGCTGCCGTTTGGCGAGGCTGAGGTGCTGGGTATCGCCGAGGGCGGCGTGGGACTGGCCGAGAACGACATCTACGAGGACAACACGCCCGAGTGGATTCTCGACCTGATCGACGCGGTGTCCGACGCCGTGGACGAGGGCGCGATCACGATCAACACCGTGTTCGAGGACCGCGTGGCACTGGGCTACAACCTGGCAACGGTGGGCCTGCCCTGCTCCGAGCAGCCCGAAGTCGACTTCGACGTGAGCGAGTTCCTGCCGGAGTAGGAACCGTTCCGAACCGACCGCGAGGGGTGAGCGAACGCTCACTCCTGATTTTATACTTGGTAGCTTGCCATTGATGGCTCAACCGCGTGCCACCGTCGCCCGGTGATGCCCGCGTGCATTGTGGAAAGTCACCCACGATTGTCTCCACTGTGGATGAGCGACCCGCTACAATTGACCTGCTGTGCCGGATAGCACTGCGTCCGGCTGACAAGTGGGAAGTGTTTGCATGACCCTTATTCAGGCAATCGACATCGTCAAAGTCTATCCCAACGGGGTGTTGGCGAACGACCACGTGAGCCTCTCGGTGAACCAGGGCGAGATTCACGCGCTGGTGGGCGAAAACGGCGCCGGCAAGACCACGCTGATGAAAGTGCTCTATGGCCTGGAGCACCCCACCGCGGGCGAGATCCGGCTGCGCGACGAACCCGTCACCATCCACAGCCCGCAGGACGCGATCGACCTGGGGATCGGGATGGTGCACCAGAACTTCATGCTGGTCAATTCCTTCACCATCGCGCAGAACATCGTGCTGGGGCGCGAGCCGACCAACGGGCGCAGGCTGCGCGTGGACGTCGAGCAGGCGATCAAAGACACCGAGGCGCTGTCCAGGCAGTACGGCCTGTACGTGGACCCGCTGGCCCGCGTCGATACCGTGCCGGTCGGCATGCGCCAGCGCGTCGAAATCCTCAAGGCGCTCTACCGCGGCGCCGAGATCCTGATCCTCGATGAGCCGACCGCCGTCCTGACCCCGCGCGAAACCGAAGACCTCTTCGACGCCATCCGCCAGCTGGTTAACGCTGGCAAAACGGTCATCTTCATCACGCACAAGCTGCGCGAGGTGATGGCGATCTCGGACCGCGTCACGGTCATGCGCGACGCGCGTACGGTGGGAACCGTCAATACCGCCGAGACGAGCGAGGCCGAGCTGGCCCGCATGATGGTGGGGCGCGAGGTCTTCATGGTGGTGGACCGCCCGCCCGTCCGGCGGGGCCGCCCGGTGCTGGAAGTGAAGAACCTGACCTACATCAACGAGAACGGGCGCACCCTGCTCGACAACGCCTCGTTCCGTGTGTATGAGTCGGAGATTCTCGGCATCGCCGGCGTCGAAGGCAATGGGCAGACCGAGCTGGTCGAGGTGCTGACCGGGCTGCTGCCGGCCACGAGCGGCGAGGCTTACGTCGACGGCGTGCCCGTCCTGGGCGCGGGGCCGCGCCGGGTGCGCGAGGCCCGGGTGGCGCACATCCCCGAAGACCGGCTGACCAACGGCGTCGCCCTCACCGCCACGATCAACGACAACCTGATCGTCGACCGCTACTATCGCCCACCCTATACGAATAACGGCCTGCTGAACCTGGAGCAGATCCGCCTCAGCGGCGAAAACCTGATCCGGCAGTTCAACATCCTCGCCCCCAGCGGCGAGCTGCCGGTCGCTTCGCTGTCGGGCGGCAATATGCAGAAGGTGGTGGTCGCGCGCGAGCTGTCGGCGTCGCCCCGCCTGCTGATCGCCGCACAACCGACGCGTGGCGTGGACATCGGCGCCATCGAGTACATTCACCAGCAACTGGTCGACCAGCGCACGAACGGGCTGGCGATCCTGCTGGTGTCGGCGGACCTGCAAGAAGTCATGAAACTGTCGGATCGCATCATGGTCATGTATAACGGCCAGATCGTCGGCATCTTCCACAACACGCCGGACCTCACCGAGGAAACACTGGGCCTGTACATGCTGGGCGCTCAGCGGCAGTCACCGGAAGAAATGGAGCAGCTTCAATGAACCCGCGACGCTCCCTTGCCACCCGCTCAGGCGGCCTGCTGATCCTCAGCGTGCTGACCGGCCTGCTGCTTCTGCTCGCCATCAGCATGCGCGTGTTCGGCATCACGGCCGGCATGAGCCTGGACGAAATGCGCGGCGCGATCCAGGCGGCGCCCGATTACGGGGCAATCCTGCTGGTCAATGCGCTGATCGGCGTCTCGATGATGCTGATGATCTACGAGCTGCGCTGGGACGCCCTGCGCGTGATCCTGACCGTCGCGGTGGCGCTCGTCTTCGGCTACCTGATGACCGCGTTCTTCAACCTGGACGCGGCCAACCGGCTCTCGTCGGGTGAGTTCCGCGTCAACGTCGTGTCGGACGTCGGTCCGCTGGTCGATATTTACTATGGAGACCGGCCCTCGGGCGAGTTCACCGGGCCGGACGCCGACGAGCCGGTCACCGAAGCGTCGTATCGCTTCGCGGGCAGCGCCGGCGATGTGCTGACCATCATGGCGTTCGCCGAGGAAGAGGACTCGCCGCTGGACCTGCAACTTACGCTGTTAGGGCCGGACGGCGAGGTCGTGGCCGAGAACCTGGACGCTTCCGACGAGCAGCGCGAGGAATACCGCCGCCAGCTTGAAAGCCCCGGCGACGCGATCCTGGAAAACATCGAGCTGCCTGCCGACGGCGTGTATACCATTGTGGTCCGGCCCGAGCCGGAGTCCGAGGTCCAGGTCGGCGAGTTTAACGTCCGCCTGGATACGGACGCCCCCTCGCCGATCGACATCACCTACAACCAGCCAATCGGGGCCGTCTTCAACGCGCCCAACGTCGATAACCCGCTCACCGAAGTGTCCTATCGCTTTCTGGGGCGGGCGGACGATCTGGTCTCGGTGCTGGCGTATGTCTTCCGCTCGAACATCGAGGTCGATCTCCAGGTCGAGCTGATCGGCCCGGACGGCAGCGTGATCGGCCAGGCCAATGACTCGACCGAGGAACAGCGCGCCACATTCCGCGGGCTGCTCCAGCGCGAGACCGACGCGGCGCTGGAAGGCGTTCGGCTGCCGGAAGATGGGATCTACACCGTGCGGGCGCGCCCCGAGCCGGTGAGCTTGGGCACCAAACTCAGCGAGACGGTGAAGGCGACCAACAAAGCCTACAACGCGTTCCTGTTCGGCCCGCTGAGCCGCCTCAACCGCTGGGTGACGTGGATCAAAGACGCCATCACGCTGATCATGCTCGGCCTGGCGATCGCGATCGTCTTCCGGGCGCAGCAGTTCAGCCTGGGGGCCGAGGGGCAGTTGTACTTCGGCGCGCTGGTGTCCGGCGTGATCGGCTTGAGCTTCGGAGAGATCCCCAAACCGCTGCTGGTCCCGCTTGCGCTGATCTCAGCGGCGACGGCGGGCTTTCTGTGGGGCCTGCTGCCCGGCGCGCTGAAAGCGTATCTGGGCGCCAACGAGCTGGTTTCGACCCTGATGCTCAACACCATCGCCATGCGCTTCTACGAAATGGTGTTGACCTTCGAACTTCAGCCCCCCAACGCGGGCTACACCGCGTCCGACTGGATCCCGGACAACGGCCTGCTGGCGCCGATCATCGACGTCAGCGGCGACCAGGTGACGATTGCCGTGTTCATCCTCATCCTGATTGTGCTCTTTGCCTGGGTGCTGATCCAGCGCACGCCGATCGGGTATGAGATCCGCATGATCGGTTCCAACATCAAGTTCGCCAACTACGGCGGCGTCAACACCAGGCGCACGATCATGCTGGCCATGGCGATCAGCGGGGCGGTCGCCGGGCTGGCCGGGGCGCATCTGGCGCTAGGCATCCACCGCAAGCTGATCCTCAACATCTCGCTGGGTATGGCGTTCGAGGGCGTGGTCGTCGCGCTGCTGGCGCGCAACAACCCGCTGGTCGTGCCATTCACCGGCTTGCTCTACTCGTACTTGCGCGTCGGCGCGCAGTTCATGGAGCGTGACGCCAACGTCAGCTCGGAGGTGGTCCGCATCATCCAGGCGGTCGTGATCCTGCTCATCACCGCCGAGGCGCTCGTGACCTTCGTCCAGCGGCGCCGGCGAGTGCGCCGCGACCGGCTGAGTTCCGACATCCAGCCATCCGAGCGGCTGATGGCCGCGCCGCCGCAGCCGCCCGCCTAGGAGCACGTCGATGTTTGACACCAATCTCGTTCAAAACGTACTCGAAGGGATTTTCAGCGCGGCTTTTCTGGCGTCGATCCTGCGCGTGACGACGCCGATCCTGCTCCCATCGCTGGGCGCGCTGATCTCGGACCGGGCGGGCGTGATCAACATCGGCCTGGAAGGTACGATGCTCGTCTCGGCCTTTACCGGCGTGGTGTTCAGCGCCTATTCGCTGGATTGGTTCGGGGAAAGCACCGGGCGCCTGATCGGCCCCTGGGTGGGGCTGCTGATGGGCGTGGTGTTCGGCGTGCTGATGGCGCTGCTGCTGGCAGTCTTTCATCTGCGCTTCCGGGCGAACATCATCCTGTCCGGCATCGCGCTCAACATCCTCGGCTCGGCGGCGACCGTGGCGATCATGTTCGAGCTGACGGGCGACCGGGGCAACACACAGGGCAACCTGCGCAGCATGCGCATGCCCTTCATCCAACTGCCGGACTTCCTGGGCGACATCCCCGTGGTTTCCTTCTTCTTCCGTATCTTCGACAACCAGAGCGTGATGACGTGGATCGCGTTCATCGCCGTGATCCTGGTCTGGTATTTCCTCTACCGCATGCCCACCGGCATCCACCTGCGCGCGGTGGGCGAGAACCCGGAAGCGGCGGCCTCGGTCGGCATCCGTGTCACGCGCATCCGCTATCTGGCGCTGGCCCTCAGCGGGGTGCTGGCAGGGCTGGGCGGCGTCCATATGAGCATGGGCTACCTGACCTTCTTCCAGCGCGATATGACATCCGGGCGCGGCTTTATCGCCCTGGCAACCCCCTATCTGGGCGGCGGTCACCCGGTTGGAACCGGTCTGGCGTCGCTGGTTTTCGGGTTCTTCGACGCGCTCTCGATCCGCGTTGGCTCGCTGGAGATCCCCTCTCAGTTGCCGCAGATGCTGCCCTATATGGCGACGGTCATGGCGCTGGTGATTTACGCGCTGCAGTCGCAGCTTGCCGCCCGCGTGCGGACGCTGCGCTCGGCAGAAGGCGCGGGTTTCGACGCCGCCTTCTGGAAAGCGATCCGCCAGTTGAGCGTGCTGCATATGTTCATGGCAATGCTGGCCGTGTTCGGCATCGTCATCAGCATCGGCATGTTCGCCGCGCCGGACGGCTTCAAAGGTCCGGAGCGCGCCTATCCGCTGGCCGCGATCATCGGCGTGACCTCGCTGCTGCTGATCGCCCTCAACCTGCCGTTCATGCTGAGGGTCGAGCGGATCGGCGATCATGTCACGCGCGCGGCTGCCGTCGCGATTCTCTCGCTGTGGGTCTACCTGGGCATCCTCTTCGACCTGATGCTGTACACCACCGCGCTGAAGGACGTGGCGCTGATGCTCGGCTTCGGCGTGGGGCTGGTTGCGGCGGCGGCGATCTGGCTGGCGCTCGGCGGCTACTATCTGCTGGCGGGGCACCGCCGGCGCGCGCCCGCTCCGGCCTGACACCGGGCGTTGTTTGCGCAGATCACGGGGGCGGCGCGAGCCGCCCTCTGCACAGAGCGGGCGGGAACGGAGCGGGTGGCAACACGCCGGCCCGCGCCCTGCCTGCGTTTTGAAGGAGTATGAGCGTGTCCGATCTCAAGAGCAAGATCCTGGGCGGGCTGTACGGCCAGGCGATGGGCGACGCCTGGGGCATGCCCGCCTATTTCACCATCGACCAGACCTGGCAGGCATACGGCGGCTGGATCACAGAGTTTCTGCCCGGCCCCGCCGACCATCCGGTGCATTTTGGCCTGCCGCCGGGGCGCATCACCGACGACTCCGAGCAGGCGTTCTCGCTCGCGCAAGCGTTCATCCGGCATGGCGGCGTCAGCCTGGAAGCGGCGGTCGAAGCCATCATTAGCTGGTACGACCGCGTCGGGGGTGACAGCTCGCCTTATGTCGGGCCGAGCACGCGGCGCGGCGTGCAGGCGCTCAAGCGCGGCGAAGACCCGCGCCAGACGGGTAACTGGGGCGACACCAACGGCGCGCCGATGCGCATCTCGCCGGTCGGGCTGCTGCATCCCGGCGACCCGATGGGCGCGATTGAAGACGCGGCAACCGTCAGCATGCCCACGCACAACACCGGCGTTGCCGTTGCGGGCGCGTGCGCGGTCGCGGCGGCGATCGCGGTCGGCATGCTGCCCGGCGCGACGCTCGACGCGATGATCGCGGCAGGCATGATGGGCGCGGAGATCGGCGCGAGGAAAGGGCGCCCGTGGCTGGGGCCGTCGGTGGCGCGGCGCATCCGCATGGCAGTGGATATCGCACGCGGCCCCGGCGACGCGCTGGCCCGCCTGCGCGAGCTGTACGACGTGGTCGGCACGTCGCTCTCGGTCCCGGAAACGGTCGGCTCGGCCTTCGGTGTGCTGGCGATGGCCCAGGGGGACCCGAAGCAGACCGCCATCTACGCTGCGAACCTCTCCGGCGACGCGGACACGGTCGGCGCCATCGCCTGCGCCATGGCCGGGGCGTTCAGCGGCATCGAGGCGTTCGATCAATCGATTCTCGACACGCTCGAAGCCGACGACGTGACTGCCTCGTACAACATCCGCGCGCTGGCGGATGGGCTGCTCGCGTTGGTCGAAGGCCGCTGATCATGGCCGGGCATGTCGTCTCCGTCGGCGACCTGGTGCTGGATATCGTCCTGCCGGTCCGGCTACCGGTCGTCGGCGGGGAGCACCAGGAACCGGCTTCCCGGCAGGTGGAGCCGGGCGGCGCGGCGAACTTCCTGTTTGCGGCGCGGCACATGGGCCTGCGCGTCTCGGCGGCAGGCGCGGTCGGCGCGGATGTCTTCGGGCAATTGATCCTCGACGCCCTGCGCACCGACGGGATCGACACCACGCACATCCTCGCCATGCCCGGCTCGACGACCACGCTCGTCATCGCCCTGGCCGATATGACGAGCGGACAGCATACCTTCCTGGGCCACTACGGGACCGGCGAAGATGTGCCCTATCCCGCCGGGCTAGACGCGACGATCGCCTCTGCCGACTTGCTGTTCGTGATGGGCTACACCTTCGCCGAAAAGCGGGTCGTGCCGATGGCTCTGCGCGCGCTGGATCGGGCGCGTCAGGTAGGCATCCCGGTCTATCTGGACGTCGGGCCGTTTATGGCGGCCGTCCCGCCGGACGTGGTGCAGCACGTCACACAGCGTGCCGAATTGATGCTCATGACCGAGGACGAGGTCGGGCTGGTGAGCGAAGGCCGCGCCGGAGACGAGGCATACGCTGATTTACTGGCGCGCGGCCCGCACACCCTGATCGTCAAACGGGGCGCGTCCGGCTGCACGATCATCACCCGCGATGGTCAGACGCACGTGCCGGGCTACCCCGCCCGGGTGGTTGATACCATCGGTGCCGGGGACTGCTTCGCGGCGGCGTTCGTCGCCGGGCGGCTGAACGGGCTGAGTCTGGTCGACGCGGCGCGGCTGGCGAACGCCATGGGCGCGGCCACCGTTCAGAAAGCCGGAGCGGGCCGCAACGCGCCGACCTGCGCCGAAGTGCTGGCCGTGCTGGAGCGGGCCGGCGAACGGCTGGACTTTCGATGCGAATAGAATCCAACTTGAACGGGCGCCGGCAAGGCGCACCAGGCAAAGGGCACGCACGATGAAGGATGCACTCGTTTTCTCCGAGGAAGTGGCCGACGCGCTGGCGAACTATCAGGCAGTAGTGGCGCTCGAATCGACGCTGATCACGCACGGCTTCGCCTATCCGGCCAACGTCGCGACGGCGCTGGCGATGGAAGACGCCATCCGCGCGGAAGGGGCCGTCCCGGCTACGATCGCGGTGCTGGACGGCAGAATCACCGTCGGCCTCAGCCGCGAGCAGATCGAGATGCTGGCCGGGCTGGGACAGGCGGGCGTGCGCAAGTGCTCGCGGCGCGATCTGCCGATCGTCGTCGGGCTGCGCCAGCACGGCGCGACAACCGTCGCCGGGACGATGATCGCAGCGCATCTGGCCGGGATCAAGGTCTTCGCCACCGGCGGGATCGGTGGCGTGCATCGCGGTCACCCGCAGGACATCTCGGCAGACCTGATCGAGCTGGGCCGCACGCCCATCACGGTCGTCTGCGCGGGCGCAAAGTCGATCCTCGACCTGCCGCTGACGCTCGAAGTGCTCGAAACGCAGGGCGTCCCGGTGCTCGGCTATGGGACGGACACGCTGCCCGCGTTCTACAGCCGGTCGAGCGGGCTGCCGATCGACCAGCGCGTGGACTCGCCGGAAGAAGTCGCGGCTATCGTCGCCGCGCGGGACGCGCTCGGCCTGGAACACGGCACGCTGGTGACGGTCCCTGTGCCGGAAGCCGACGCGCTGCCGATGGACGAAGCGGAACGGGCCATCGAGCAGGCCACTCGCGAAGCCGACGCGCAGGGCATCCACGGCAAGGACGTCACGCCGTTTGTGCTGGCGCGTGTGCTGGAGCTGACCGGCGGGCGCTCACAGGCGGCCAACATCGCGGCGCTGGTCAACAACGCGCGCGTTGGCGCGCAGATCGCGGTCGCGCTGGCGCGAGCTTTCAAAACTGAGGGGGCATGATGGCGCAGAAAATCATCATCGACACCGATCCGGGCGTGGACGACGCGATGGCGATCTTCTTCGCGCTGCGCTCGCCGGAGCTGGACGTCATCGGCCTGACAACCGTCTTCGGCAACGTCCATACCGATCTGGCCACCACCAACGCGCTGCGCCTGCTGGAGATCGCCGGGCGGACGGACATCCCGGTCGCCAAAGGCGCGGACGATCCGCTGGCCGGGCCGTTCAAAGGGCCGGTCCCGTTCGTGCACGGCGACGACGGCCAGGGCAACGTGAACCTGCCCCCGCCGAAGACGCGCCCCATCGACCAACCGGCGGCGGCGTTCATCGTGGAGCAGATCATGGCTGCGCCGGGCGAGATCACGCTGGTGCCGCTCGGCCCGCTGACCAACATCGCGCTCGCCCTGCGTCTGGAGCCGCGCATTGCGCAGCACGTCAAAGAGGTCGTGCTGATGGGCGGGAACGCGCTCTGCCCCGGCAATGCGACCCCTGCCGCCGAAGCGAACATCCACAACGACCCCGAAGCGGCGGACGTGGTGTTCGGCGCGGGCTGGCCGGTGACGATGGTCGGCCTGGATGTGACACACCAGGTCAATATGACGCCGGAGCATCTAGCACGCTACGCCGCCTCGCCCGACCCGCTGGCGCAACACATCGCCCGCATCGTGCCGCATTACCGCGCGTACTTTGAGCGCGCCAATCCGGGGATGCGCGGCATCTACGTGCACGACTCGTCGGCGATCGCCTGTGTGATCGACCCGACGCTGTTCGAGACGAAGCAATGGCCGCTGCGCGTCGAAACGCAAGGCTTCAGCCGGGGCAAAACCTGGCCGGCGATCGGGACGGGCGCCGAGCAGTTGCCGGCGGCGTGGCGCAACCGTCCGCCTGTCAACATCTGCGTCGGTGTGGACGCGGAACGCCTGATCGCGCTGGAAACGGGGCGGCTGACGCAGCCTGCCTAGGGAAACCGGTGCCACCCGTAGGGATGGGGCTTGCCCGTCCGCGGACACCGGCGTGCATGCGAGCAGCGGGCGACGCAAGCTGCGCCCTACACAACACCCGCATATCCGGGCTGGCTCGCGGTTCTCACGCAACTGGAACGGGGTAATCTGCAACTGGAGCAAAGCTGAATGACCCGCAAAATGATTATCGACACCGACACCGCCTCGGACGACGCCGTCGCGATCATGATGGCGCTGCAAACGCCCGATATCGAGGTCGAGGCGATCACCATCGTCGCCGGAAACATGCCGGTCGAGCAGGGCAGCATCAACGCGCGCTACACCGTCGAGCTGTGCGGTAAGGATGTGCCGGTCTACATCGGCGCGGATCAGCCGCTCACCCGCGAAGTCTACCGCGCCTATTTCTTTCACGGTCCCGATGGCATGGGCGGCATGAACTACCAGACCACGCGCCCGGTCGCCGAGGGGCACGCGGTTGACGTGCTGATCGACACGATCAAGGCGAATCCCGGCATCATCCTGGTGACGCTCGGCCCGCTGACCAACGTCGCGCTGGCGCTCGCCAAAGCACCGGAGATTGTCGAGAACGTCAGCCGCTGCGTGGTGATGGGCGGGGCGGCCTGTACCGTCGGCAACATCACCCCCGCCGCCGAGTACAACATCTGGTGCGATCCTGAGGCGGCGCGCATGTGCTTTCGCTCCGGCCTGCCGATTGAGATGGTCGGCTGGGAGCTGTGCCGCGGCGAGGCGAATCTGTCCGACGAGGACATGCGCTACTGCAAAGAGGTCATCAACACGCCGCTGTCGCACTTCGCGATCGACTGTAACATCTCGGCGCTGGACGCCAACCGCAACTGGTTGGGCGACCCCGGCTTGGGCCTGCCGGACCCGGTCGCCATGGCGATCGCGATCGATCCGACGATCTGCACGCGGAGCAGCAAGCATTACGTCGACGTCGAGTGCGACGGCACGTTCACGCGCGGCATGACGGTCGTCGATCAGCTTGGCGTAACGGTGCACGAGACGGCCAACGTCGAGATGTGGCGCCCGCTGCGCGAGAAGGGCGAGCCGTGGGTCACCGTCTGCTGGGAGATCGACGCGCAGCGCTGGAAAGAGCTGCTCTACCGGACGATGCGCTGAGAAGCAAAAAGCAGCGAAAGGCAGCAAAGAGCAGCAAAGTACGGCGGAAGAACAGCAGAAAGCAGCCGACAAACGCTTTGCCACAGCCTCTAGCAACCTTTAGCTGTTTCTAGCTGCTTTTAGCTGCTTTTAGCTGCTTTAGCTGCTTTTAGCTGCTTTTAGCTGCCTTTAGCTAACGACACATGAGCGAGCGTTACGACTTCCTGGGCGTGGGTGGGCTGGCGGTGGACTGGATGATCGCCATCGATCGGCCCCTGCCGCTCGCCGACGAGAAGGTCCCGGCCCGGCTGGTGGGCAAGTTGCCGGGCGGCTTCATCGCCAATGCAACCTGCGCCGCTGCCCGGCTCGGCCTGCGTGCCGCGTATGGTGGCTGGACGGGCGACGACGCCGACGCGGACCTGCTGGCGGACGATTTCCGTGCGCACGGCGTAGACCCGGCCGGGCTGGTACGCGTCCCCGGCCAGGCGACGCCCTTCACCGTCGTGATCACCGACGAGACTGCCCGCCGCGCGATCCTGCTGCCGGACTCGCCGCTCTACCACCGGCCGCTCACCCCCGATCACCTGGCGCTGGCGGGGCGATCGCGCGTGGTCTATACCTATCCCCGCGACGCGGCGTGGGTCGAAGCGCTGGCAGATGCGGTGCACGCGGGCGGGGGCCTGTTCGCGCTCGATGTGGAGAGCGCCGTCCCCCTGCGCGGAGCCGCGTTGCGCGCCGCGATCGATCGCGCCGAGATCGTGTTCGCGCCGCGCGAGACGCTCGCCACCCTGCACGCGGGGCCGCTGCGCGAGATGGTGCGCCCGGAGCAGTGGATCGTCATGACGGGCGGGGGCGAAGGCGCGTGGGGAATCGCGGCGGGGATGATGGAGCCGGCTCACCAGGCGGCGCGGCCCGTCCGGGCGGTAGACACGACCGGCGCGGGCGACTGCTTCCACGCGGCGCTGATCGCGGCCCGGCTGGACGGCGCCCGCCTGGCGGATGCACTCGCCTTTGCCAGCGCGGCAGCGGCGCTCAAGGTGCAGCACCGGGGCGCGCGGGGCGGTCTGCCGGCTCGGGCCGAGGTTGAGGCGCTCCTGGCGACGTAAGCGGCCCGCCTGCTATAACTGAGGTGACTGCGCGGTGCGGCACGTCCGTTCGCTCTCCAGGACGAGGTAGCGCATGATCGAGTATATTGCGTTTGGCATCATCATCGACGACATCGTTTTCCCGGACGGCCACACGCAGATGAGCGTGCTGGGCGGCGGCGGTCCGCAGACGGCCTGGGGCATGGCTGCGGCGCTCGGCTCTGGCGAGACGGTCGGGCTGGTGGCGGGAGTCGGCTCCGATCTGGACGCACGCGCCCTCGGCCCGGTGCGCAACGCCGGGATCGACCTGAGCGGCGTGCGGGTGACCGAACTGCCCACGCCGCGCGCCTGGCAGACGGTCGAGGCGAGTGGCCGCCGCGTCCAGACCTGGCGCGTCCCGCCGGAGACGTTGGGGCCACAGCTTGCCCGCCGCTTTGATGTGCTGCCGCCTGACTATCGCGACGCGCGGGCGTTTCACTGGGGCGTTCACCCCGGCGAGGGAAACTGGCTCGACTTCGCGCGCTGGCTGCGCGAGCGGGGACGCCTGGTCAGCCTGGAGCCGTTTCGCCCGCCGGACGCCCCGCTCGACGACGACGCGCTGCGCGAGCTGCTGGCGGCGTGCGATGTGTTTTCGCCCAACTGGGACGAGGCGGTGGGGATCGCCGGCAGCGACGACTACCGCGCCATGCTGGAGCGTTTTCGGGCGCTGGGCGGGCAGGTGCTGGCGGTGCGGCGCGGCCCGGACGGGGCGGACGTCTGGCGGCTGACTGAAGGGCGCGGCGTGCACGTCCCGGCAGTCGACACCGCGCCGGTCGATGTGGTCGGGGCGGGGAATGCGTTCTGCGGCGCGCTGATCGCCCGCTTGCACGACGGGATCGACGAGGCCGCGTGCCACGCCAGCGTTGCCGCGTCATACCTGATTGAGCAGGTCGGGCTGCCGCCCCGTCTGCCTAACCCCGCCGATTACGCGCGGCGGCTGGACGAGGTCCGCGCCGGGCGCCGGGTGCTGAGCTTTGATGACGTGTAGGCTCAGGCGCAGCCCCAGAGATTGTGATCACCCCTCTGACTCAACACCCTCTCGCCGCCCCGCTGAGCGAGAAGGGCGCGGTATTGAGGGGCGGGCAGCGTCCGGCATACGCTAGAGCGTGATGACTTTGTCCGCGCGCCATTGCGCCTCGATGATGTCGGCCATGCTGCCCATCAGACCGACGCGGTGCTGCCCGACCAGCGCGAGGGCGTTCAGGCAGGTGGTGCAGACAATGAGCGTCACACCCTGTGTTTCGAGCGCGCGCAGGATGTCCAGCAGCGGCGAGCCGTCGCAGGCCAGCCGCACGCCCTCGGCATAAAAGCACACGGCGGCGGGGAGCCTGCCGTCGGCGAGCAGAATCTGAAAGTACTTGGTGACCAGAGTCTGCTGCAAATCAGGCCCGGCTTCACCCATCCCGTTGCGGGTCACCAGGATGACCGTCGACGGTGGCGCGGACGAACCGGAAGACAGGTTCATGCGCGGTTCTCCGGATAAATCGCGGCTGCGCGAGGGGGGCTGCAAAGCCCAGCCCATTGTATCACAACAGCCGGGCCGCATAGTTGGCGTTTTGTGTTTTTCTGCCGGCTGCCGGAGCAGGCAGCGCGGCCTGCCAGGAAGGATGTCCGAGAATGAGCGATCGCTCCCCCATGCACCAGCAAATCGACACGCTGCCGCAGCTTCTGCGCGAGATCGCCGGGCCGTTCGACGCCTCGGCGCGCGCGACGTTCGACTTCGAGCTGTGCCATTCGGTCAAGCGCATCTATCTCGTCGGCTGCGGCGACAGCTATCACGCGCCGGTCGGCGCAGAGCTGGCGTTTCACCAGCTCACCGGCGTGCCGACCCAGGCCGTCAGTGCACTCACCTTCAGCCGCTATCTGGTCGGCTTTCTGCCCGAAACCGGCCCGCACACCAACCTGGTGATCGCCGTGTCGGTCTCCGGCGTCGTCAGTCGGACCATCGAGGCCCTGCGGCTGGCCCGCCGGGCCGGCGCGGTCGGCGTGGCTTTGACCGGCGCGCCCCAGGCTCCCCTGGCGCAGTCCGCCGAGAAGGTCTTCCAGACGACCGTCCCCCCGCTGCCCGATGAGCTGGCCGGGATGGTCGTGCCGGGCGTGCGCTCGTACCTGGCCTCGCAGGTCGCGCTCTACAGCGCCGCGATCCGCATCGGCGAGGTGCGCGGCCATCTGACCACCGCCCAGGCGGACGCCTATCGCGCCGAGCTGCGCGGGCTGGCGGATGCGCTCGAGGCGACGATTGCCGCCTGCGAGCCGGTCGCCCGCGACCTGATGGCGCAGTGGCGCGACATCCCGGAGTTCGTGTACGTCGGCGCGGG
>DYEN01000254.1 GCA_020725705.1 Anaerolinea sp. | reverse complement strand
GCTCGTATCCGGCGGCGACGGGCGGCCCCAACAGCGTCTGACCTGCCCGCCGGACTGCTGCCCGCGCTCCGACGCCGCGCAATCACCCGGCTGCATGCGCCAGTGTCAGGTCCCGGCCGGGGACAAGCGTCCGCGCCCCGCCGGGGAAGATCAGCGGGACCTCGCCGGTCGCGCTCTGGAAGGTGGTGCGCGCGCCGTCGCTGCTGACGCGCACCAGCCGCCCGTGCCAGAAGAAGCTGAACGCGACCCGCGTCCAGTGGGCGGGCAGCGCCGGCCAGGCCCGCAGATGCACGCCCCGATCGGTCAGTTCGATCTGGCAGAAGCCGCGCACAATCGCCTGCCACGCCCCGCCCATCGCCGCCGTGTGCACGCCCAAGTTCCAGTGCGGGCCGGTTCCCAGCAGGTCCATCATCGCGGCCTGCATGAAATAGCGGTACGCCCAATCCGTCTGCCCGATCTCCGCCGCCACCAGCGCGTAGGCCATCGGGCTGAGGCTGGAGTCATGCGCCGTGCGCGGCTCGTAATAGGCCCAGTTGGCGCGCTTGACCGTGTCCGGGTAGGCATCGCGCAGCAGATAGAGCAGCAGCACGACATCCGCTTGCTTGATCGCCTGGGTGGTCTGGAACGGCCCCAGCGGCCCGCCGGGATGCAGATCGGGGTGTGCCAGCCGGGCGCGGACCACTTCGGGCGGGGCATCTTCCAGCGCAAAATAACCGTCGAACTGCTCGATCAGGCCGGTGTCCGGTTCCGGCTGTGGGACGTACAGCCGGGCGTGCACCTCGCGCCAGCGCGCGATCTCGGCCTCGTCCAGGCCTGTGCGCGCCTGCACCTGCGCGTAGGCGTCCGGCTGGCGGGCGCGCAGATCGTCCAGCGCGGCGAGCGCGACCCCCAGACTATGCCGGGTGAGCGCGTTGGTGTAGGCGTTGTTGTCCACGCGCTCGTGATATTCGTCCGGGCCGAGCACGGTGCGCAGTTCGTAGCGCCCGCTGATCGGGTTCAGCGTCGCCCGCGACACGAAAAAGCGCGCCACCTCAATCGCGATCGGCAGCCCGTATTCCGCCAGAAAGGCGGTATCGCCCGTCGCCCGGACGTACTGCCACAGCGCGTAGACCACGTCCGCCGAGATGTGGATCTGCTCGTCGGCGAAGTACGAGCGGATTTTCTCGCCGGTCAGCGGGTTGTCGAAGACATACAGCGCGCAGGTTTCGTCGCCGGTTTCCTGGCTTTGCCAAGCGTAATACGCGCCCTGATAGCCGAGGCCGGCGGCTTTGCGCCGCGCGCCGGGCAGCGTGTGATAGCGATACAGCAGGCAGCGGCGGGCGTAGTCGGGCTGGGTGTAGGTCAGGAACGGCAGGACGTATATCTCGTTGTCCCAGAAGATCGACCCCCAATAGTCCTGCCCTTGCAGGCCGCGCGCCGAGATGCTGACGCGTTCATCGTGTGGCAGGTTGGCGAGCAGGTGATAGAGACAGAAGCGGATCGCCATCTGCGCGTCCGGATCGCCGTCGATCTCCACGTCCGAGACCAGCCACAGCGCCGCCCAGGCACGCTCGTGCGCGGCGCGGACCGCCTCATACCCGTCGCGCCCGGCCTGCGCCAGCTCGTCCCGCGCCAGCGCCAGCAGATCGCCGCTCGAGAAGCGGCTGTCGTAGACGGCGGCGAACTTGGCAAGCACCGCTTCCTGGCCGGGCGCCAGGTCGAACGCGATCGCCGCGTCCAGGCGGTGCGCGCCGGCGGTCACTTGCCAGGTTGTGTGAGGGGCTGCACCCGTCAGGTGGTGCGCCGCCGCGACGACCGCCCGGTAGCCTTCCTGGATGGTCGTGATGGTGACGGCGCCGCCCGCGTCCCAGGGCGCGAGCGCGACCTGCGCGAAGTGCGTGTCCGCAAAGCGGTTGTTGACGCGCGCGTCGATCGAAGAGCGCAGCGCAACGGCGCAGGGCGTGTCCACCTGCAAGCGCCAGTGGATCGCGCCCAGGTGCAGCCGGTCCATGCTGACCAGCCGCTCGCTCTCCAGCGTGACGGTCACACCGCGCCGCGTGCGCCAGCGGTAGCTTTGCAGCAGCAGGGCGCGGCGCAGGTCCAGCGCGCGGGTGTAGCGTTCGAGCGACGGCGCGGTCAGGTCCAGCGCCTCGCCGTCCACCATCAGTGCCAGCGGCGACCAGGCGGGCAGGTTGATCATCTCGCGGTCGAGGATGCCGCCGCTGGGGGAATCGTAGAGGCCGTTGATGGCGTGCCCGACCACACCCGGCGCGTCCGGCGGCAGAAACTCCGACGCGCCCCGCGATCCCGTGTAGCCATTCGCCACGGCGAAAACGGTTGCCTTGCTCACTTCGTCGCCCGCGACATAACTGGCCCGGTCGCGGATCACCCAGCCGTCCAGGAAATCGTAGGCGTAAGTCATGGCGCGCGTGCCCTCGTCACAAGGCAGCCAGCAGCCCGGCCAGCAGGGTGCGCCCTGCGATATTGTCGCGCAGGCCGCTGACCTGATCGCCCTGGCCGCCGCCGAAGCGCAGCGTCGAGGCGATTAGCTTGCCCGCGCCCACGTTCGCCTCGACGATATAGTCCAGCCAGTAGAACTGGCGCGCGTCCAGCCGGCCAAAGATCGAGCGCACGTTCGAGATCTCGTCGCCCAGCGCGGTGCCCAACTGCGCCGTGTCCAGCGCATAATCGGTCGCCAGATGATAGAACTGCACATCCGCAAACCCGCCGTGCCGCAGCGCATCCATTGCCGGGTGACTGCCCGGCAGGTTGATCGCCTCGCGCCAGAAGGAGCAGGGGCGGGCAGGCAGCGGTCCGGCGCCGGTTTGGAGCAGCAGAACGTTCCCGCCCTGGCGCAGGTAATCGAGCACGGACATGGTCAGCGCGCTGGCGATCACGCGGCGCGGCCAGGTGTGCGTCTTCGAAGCGCGCGCCAGACGCGGCACCGTCTCGTACAGGTCGTCCAGCGAAGCCAGCGTGCCGCAGGGGTCCAAAATGGCAAGCGACTCCGGCCACGCGCTGATGGCGGGGTGAATCCACAGCGGCCACTCGTTTTTGATGTGGTGCGCGCCGCTTTGCAGCTCGACATAGAGCGTGACGCGGTACACGCGCCGGCGGGCCGGGGGCGTGAAGTCGATCGTGCCGATCGTCGCCGGATCGCCCAGCGGCAGCCAGCCGGTGAGCGTCTGCTGGCCATAGCCCACGCTGTCGCCCGCCTCGTCGACCGCCTGCCAGCTCAGGTCGCCGCCCAGCAGACGCGGCCCGATATGCGCCAGAATCACCGAAAAGCGCACCGGTTGGCCGCCGACGTGATTCGCCATATCGCGGCGGCGGGGCCGGTCGCCGCCGCGCACCCAATCGCGCAAGCGCCCCTGCCCCAGGACCAAAACCGAGTCCGCGTTGAACTGGGTAAAGCTGTCCGCGTCGTACTTGGGCTGCATATGGTCATCAAACAGAGACGACGTCGCCAGCCCGGTCTGGTGGATGCCGGTCACCACATAGCCGCCCATTCCGGCGCGGGCGCGCACCTTCTCCAGGATCGTCTTGCGCACCATCAGCGACTGCCGACGCGAGATGCGCTGCAAATCGGACTGCGAATACGGCAGGGTCAGCCGCGCGACCCGCGCTTCCTGCTCGTGATAGCCGAGCTTGCCGGTGTGAATGGGGTGCGGCTCCGTCAGCCACCAGGGTAGCCGCCCGTGATAGGCACGGCGCAGCGCGTCGAGATCGCGGTAATCGTCGGCGTCGCAGAACTCGCCGAAGATCCAGGGCCGCTGCTCGCGCCAGTCGCGCCGGAAGTGATCGATCAGCGGGTCGAAGTAGTGCAGGTCGCAGTAGAAATGATAGTCGTAGAAGTCGCTGGCGTCGGCGGTCTGCGCGCCGTATGCCTCGCCCGAGCCGCTGTTGTCGCACAGCAGCATCCCCGCCGCCGAACCGCGCACGGCATCGTCGAGGCTCTGTACAAACCCGGCGTCCACGTCGCGCCCCAGTTCGCAGCCCAGGCTGACCAGCACGACCGACGGGTGCGGCGCGACCAGCGCCATGATCGAGCGGTATTCGTCCGGCGCGCGCCGGCGCAGATCGGGCGTGATCTCCGGCAGCCACAGCGGAAATTCCTGCCAGAGCAGCATCCCTTCTTCGTCGGCGACCTCGTAGTAAGTCTGCGAGGGCACAAACAGGCACAGCTTGACCAGGTTGAAGCCCAGCGCCCGCAGTTTGGCGAATTCGTCGCGAACGGTCGCTGCGTCCGGCGCCGGGCACAGCGCGTCCGGATACCAGCCCCAGTGCAGCGCCCCGCGCAAGCTGACCGGCATTCCATTGAGCAGCACATGCTCGCCCTGACGTGCCAGCTCGCGGAAGCCGAAGCGCCGCGTGACCTGGAGCACCGGGTCGCCGGGCGTGTCCTCGATGACCAGCTCGGCGCTATAGAGCGCCGGATGTTCGGGCGACCAGGCGAGCGGATGATCGATCGCCAGCGTCGCGTCGAGCTTGTCCGAGCGGATCGGCAGGCGGTTGAGCGCGGCGATGCTGCCGTTGGGCGCGCGCAGCGTGAGCAGCGCCTGTGCCTGCGGCGAGAGGCCCAGCGGGGCACGGATGGCAGCCTGGAGCGCGACCTTCCCGCTGTGCAGGTCGGCCTGCACGTGCAGGTCATCCAGGGCGCAGCCGCGATGCGCCACCAGCCGCACGCCCTGCCAGATCCCGCCGAAGGGCAGCGACACGTCTGGGATGAACCCGGCGAGAGCCTGGCGCATCGGGAAGCGACTGTCCGCGGGCAGGCCGGGCGCGGTCACCACGACCTCGATCAGATTGCTGTGCCCAAGCCGGAGCGCATCCGTGACATCGAACGCGAACGGCGTCCACATCCCCTGATGCTCGCCGACGGATTGCCCGTTGACCAGCACCTCGGCGTGATAGCTGACCGCCTCGAACACCAGCTCAATCCTGCGCCCCTGCCAGTAGCTGGGCACGCGCACGGTCCGGCGATAGCGGCCGGGGCCTTCGCTCCAGCGCGGCACATCCGTCTGCGCTTGCCACGTGCCGGGCACCCGGATCGGCCGCCAGGGGCCGCCCGCGAAGGAAAACTCCCACTCACCGTCCAGGCTGTGCACCTCGGCGCGCACGTTGCGCAGCATAGCTCCCCATCCTTATTCAGCGAATCCGCGTGTCCGCCGCGTTGCCCTCAAACGTGTTGTCTTCCAGCGCGATCTGCGCGGCGTCTTCCAGCTCCAGCGCGGCAACGGCATGGTCCGCAAAATGATTGCCCACCACCGCCCCGCCGTCGATCTGCGCCAGCCGCAGCCCGACCCGGTTGCCGGCAAACGTGTTGGCGCGCAGGCGGTAATCGCGGCAGCGAGCGTCGACCGTCACCTTGCCGGTATAGCCGTTAAAGCCCAGCCAGTTTTCCTCAAACAGGTTCTGTTCGATGTCGAAGTCATAGGACACCTCGTACCCCGGCCAGTACTCCAGGACAGCGATGCCCCGCGTCCATAGACGGATGCCTTCACGATTGCGCCGGATCTGGTTGCCGCGGAAGGTGATGGCATGAGCGTGTTCGGCAGCCACTCCCGCAATGAAATTGTCCTCAATGATATTGTCTTCGACCAGATTATCCCACGAAAAACCGAGCCAGAAGCCATAATTCGATTTGCTGCAAATGTTACGCCGGAAGACATTGTTCTGCGAAAATGTTGATTCGATGGCGTTGTTGGGGCTGTACGAGCAGTCGTTATCTTCAAACAGGTTGTCGTTGCACGGCTCAATCACGCCGGGATGCTCATAGCCCGCGATGAAGATCCCGTCGCCACCACCCCGACAGGCGTTTTTCAACACCCGGTTGCGGCTGGACCCGCGTACCATCACCAGCCCGGCGGCGTCCGCCTCGACGCGCTCGACACCGCTCTCGCGCCGGTAGACGCGGTTGCAGAAATCCAACACATTGCGCTCGATCAGGTTGTCGTGCGAGGCAGACAGATAAACGCCCCACCCGCTGTTGAAGGACGCGTTGTTGTCGCGGACGGTCAGGCCCGTGCAGGCATAGAGCATTACGCCGTTCTGCTGGTGCTGGAGATCGTTCCCGGCCACCAGCCCGCCCTGCACCCGGTGGAGCAGGATCGCGCCGCCGTACGCGTCCTCGACCGGCTTCCACAGATAGAGGAAGTGTTTGAACGGCTCCAGCTCGGCGGTGCGCGTGATGGTGTTGCCGGTCAGCGTTAGGTCCTGACAGTCATCGGCGCGGATGCCATACTGATAGTGCGCGATCGTCAGGCCGCGCACCGTGACGCCGCGGCGCCCCTCGAGGCGCACCGCGACGCCCCGCGCCCCCTCGCCGATCAGCGTCGCGCCGGTCCCGTCGAGCGTCACGCCGTCCGCCGCGATCCGCAGGCCGCGTGGCAGGACGTACACACCCGGCGCCAGGCGTGCATCCTCGCGGATTTCCATCCCGTCGGTGGGGGTTATGGTGATCATGGTGCTTGCTCCTCGTCAACAACAGGTCCCAGAATCCGTCAGACGCCGGGCAGGCTGGCGGCATAGGCCCGCGCGCGCTCGATCATCGCATCCACAGCCTGCGGAGCGCGCTCCAGCGTGCCATCGACAAAGGCGATCGTCGGGATGTAGTGCGGCTCGGGCGGCAGTGGCTCGTAGGGGGCGAAGCCGCTCTCGAACACGCCGGTGCTGCCCCGGCTCGGTTCGGAGTCCGCGATATGCTCGAAGAAGCGGGCATAGCGGCCGGCCCAGGCCGGAACAGGCCGCCATTTGCGCGTGGTCTGGCACATGGGCAGCACGTCGAGAATGCCGTCCCACCAGTCCTCGCCCGTAACCAGCAAGTTCGGGCGCGCGGCGCGCAGGTCGCGGATGAGCGCGTGCAGCCCTTCGCGCAGGTTGTAATCCGGGTCATTGGTCCACACTTCAGGACAGTCCAGGAAGACCGCGTCGAGGTCGTAGCTATCCAGCGTGCGCTGGATCTGGCGCTGCAGCTCGGCCCGCCACAGCGGCGCGCCGATGTTCAGCCACGCCTGCCAGGTCGTGTCGCGCCCGCGCGAAAGGTCCCAGTCCGGCCGGTTACCGACATACACGGTGCGCGTCGGGCTTTTCATACGCGAGGTAACACCCAGCTTTTCGAAACCGGGCGTGGTCCAGGCATTGGCGCAGGTAACGCCGAAGAACGGCATCAGATGCGCGCCGCGCGCCCGCGCCTCGTCGGCCAGCCGCGCGAATCCTTCCACGCCGCCCAGCAACGGCTCGGGGCGGTAATCGCCGTATTGCCAGTAGTAGCGGCCTTCCCAGCCGGGCAACAGCGCCAGCACGTGTTCGCCCGGCAGGCGATCGGTCACGTAGCGAATAATGGCGCGGGCGTCCTGATAGGTGTTGAAGGTATAACCGGTCCAGTGCATGCAGTGGATGGTCAGCACCAGGCTGATCTGTCGCGCCCAGACGGGCACGTCGCTGCGGCGCTCCCAGGGCTTCAGGCCCATCTGTGCCTCGGCGAACGCCAGCTGAGCCTCGCGGAAGGCGTCGAGGTCCGGCGCCGGGGCGATGACCCAGTCCGGCAGCTCGACATGCGGCGCAAAGAAGCGCGCATCTTCCTCGTGGATCAGCTCGACGGCGTAGCGCCCGGTCAGCGGCCCGAACCGCTCGGCATAGACCGCGAAGCGCTTGGCGCGGCCCTGGGCGTCTTCGCAGCGCGCCCCGATCGTCCCGCCGTCATGCCGGACGAACAACAGCGGCAGGCGCAGGTGATTCGGGTAGCGCAGCAGCGTCCCGGCCTCGGGAACCGGCTCGGGGCGGTCGAGCAAGTCAAGGATCTGCAACGCCGGCAGATCGCGCAGCAGAACCTTCACACAGCGGATGGTTGTCGCCGCGTCCGCCGTGATCGAGAGCCGCAGTCCACCGTCCGCCCGGCGAATCTCCGCGACCAACCCGCCCGGCGCGCGGCGCTGCTGGCCCGCCCAGCTCAGCTCATCACAGACCAACCGCCAGCTCTCGCCCTGCCGGGTGACGGTCGTGCGCGCCGGGTTCAGCCCGTAGGTGTTCTCCAGGGTGATCACCTGGAAGCTGAGCTGCCATCCGTCAAACGCGAATAGCGGATCGCAGGTATCAAAGCTGTGGAACTGCATGGCGCCCCCCGATCACGCCCCAGGCGTAGAGCGCGACGACCAGGTAGATCGCTGCGCCGAGAAGTAGAGCCGCGCGAAAGCCGTAGGACATGGCGAGGGCCGTCGCCAGGGTCGAGCCGAGCGTCGAAGCGACGGCGTTCGCGCCCCAGTGCGCCGGGATGCCGCCGGGATCCGCGACTCCGGCCAGCCGCATCCCGCTTGGAAAAGCAGTGCCCATCGCCAGACCAAGCGGCGCGAGCATGAGAACCGTCAGGGCGAGACGCAACGCCAGCGGCAGCGGCAGCGCGCGGGCGATCAGCGCCGGATAGAGAACCACCCCCGCCAGCACGCCGATCCCGGTGACCAGCGCAGCAACCGTCACCAGCCGGGGCAGCCGCGCCGGCGGAACCCGCCCCGACAGCAGGCTGCCCGCGCTCGCACCGAGCAGTAGCCCGCCGATCACCGCAATCAGCGCCAGCGCCGGC
>DYEN01000253.1 GCA_020725705.1 Anaerolinea sp. | reverse complement strand
CGTGCAGGAAAAAGAGAACCGCGTGATCGAGATCATCCTCTCGTCTGTGCGGCCGGTACCGCTGCTGTTCGGCAAGATCATGGCGATGGGGCTGGCTGCGATCATCCAGGTCATCACCCTGCTGGGGACGACGCTGTATATCATGAGCCGCGCGGGCGATACCCTGGGCATTCTGCAGGGCTTCAGCATCAGCGCGTCGTCGCTGGCAATCGCGGGGGTCTACTTTGTGCTGGGCTTCCTGATGTTCGGTAGCCTGATGGCCGCCATCGGCGCGCTGACCAGCTCGGTGCGCGAGAGCCAGAATCTGGTCACCTTCGTGACGCTGCCCGCCGTGGTACCGTTCTTCTTCCTTACCCTGTTCGCCGAGGAACCAAACGGGACCGTCGCCACCGCATTCAGCATCATCCCGCTGACCGCGCCGCTCTCGATGATCATGCGCGCGTCGGTAACGACGATCCCGGCCGGGCAGCTTGCGCTGAGCATCGGGCTGCTAACGCTCACCGTCATCGGCGTGATCTGGCTGGCGGGGCGGCTGTTCCGCGTCAACACGCTGCTGATGGGCAAGACCCCTCGTCTCAAGGACATCCCCAGGCTGATCCGGGGCTGAGCCAGCAATCGCACATGTTCACCGGGGCAGGCACAGACGGTCTGCCCCGGTCTGTTTATTCCCCGCCCGCGTATGCGATCCGCTCCAGCCGGATCAACCCATCCGGCGCGCCCTGCACCGCCAGCCGCTCACCGGTCACCGGGTCGGACCAGCCTAGATTGAGCGCATACTCACCGGGCGGCAAGTCGTCGGGCAGCGCAATCTGCACGCGCGATACCCATGCCGCGCCCGCGTCCCAGGCGTCGGTCGGAATCGCCGGATAGCCGTCGTACTGCGCCAGGGGGCGGTCGGTGACCGGGTCTGCCACATGCACAAACAGCGCGTAACTTCCCGGCAGCGCCCCGTCCGCCGACCAGAACAAGCGCAGGTCAATGACACGCCCTGTCACGTCGAGCGTGTAGCCGCGCAGGCGCAACCCGCCGTCCAGGCGGAACTCTGTTGCTGTGGGCAGCGCGCCGAGCGGCTCCCAGGCGGGCGATCCGAACGCGATGCTCAGGCAGGCCGGGGGGTCGGTGGGGGCGCAGGCCGCGCCAAGCACCGGCTCGTCCCAGCAGGCGAGCGTGAAGGGATATGGCGTGCAGCCCCCCGGCGCCTCGAAGGTTAGCGTGTGGAAGCCCGGCTCCAGCCACAGCGGCAGGCGGATCGCATCCTTCCCAAAGCCGTATCCCGGCCGGACCTCGGCGCTCACGGTCCACGCCGCCAGCAGATCGCCGTCCAGCGACACGGTCAGCGGGCGCGCGGTGCGATACGGCGCCGCCCCGAAGACCAGCTCACCGAACTGCTCGGTCGGGCTGTAGAGGTGCCACGCGCCGTCGCGGGCCAGGAACATCACCCGCTCTCCGCCGGCCTTGACCGTCTCGCTCCAGCCCTCGAAGCCCGGCACGAGCAGCAGCGCGTCGTCGGGCAGCGGATCGGCGGCGGGCACGGCGAACGCCGCGATGCGCTCGTCTTCGTACTCCGGCTCGCCGAGCGCCCGGCTCAGCCAGTCGCGCGCAGAATCCGGCCTGTCCAGATGCGCCTTGTGCACGATGACGCGATCCGCTCCGGCGGCGGAGAGCAGCGCGGGAGCCTGCCCAGCGCGCAAGCCCGCCCAATCCGCCGCCGGGCCGCCCAGCGCGGCGCGGTCCAGCAGCGCAAGCACGGCCGGGTCTTGCGGCGTGCGGCGCAGCGTGTGCCCGGCGATCAACGCTTTGCCGTGGATCGTCTGCTGGTAGAGGCCGATCTTGGCCACGAGCAGATCGTCCGCCGGGACGTTCAGCACCGCGCGCACGTCCTGGGCCTGCGCCAGCGCGCGAAAGTACTCCGGCTGGCGCGCATCGTCGGTGGGGAAGGGCCAGAACAACTGGTATTCGAGCAGGATCAGCCCGCCGAGCGCAACCGCCAGCGCAGCCCGCGCCCCACGCTGCCGCACGCGATCGAGCGCGATCCCCGCGCCGACGCTGACGAGTGCGCTCATCGCCAGGCCGGTCGCCAGATTGAAGCGCCCCGGCGTGCGCGTCGCGTCGAACACGGGCAGCTCG